>VAWU01000021.1:0-59053 GCA_005888325.1 Actinomycetota bacterium | reverse complement strand
CGCCGTCGGCACCGTCCTCGACCCGTCGGTCGCCGAGGTCGAGGTGGGCGCCTGATGGCAGGCAGCGGCACCGCCCACCTCCGGGAAGAGAACGGCGCGTCACTGCTGCGGGTCGAGCACCTCGTCGTCGAGTTCCCCTCCGGGCGCGGCGGCAAGGTGCACGCGGTGTCCGACATCAGCCTCGACGTGATGGAGGGGGAGACGCTCGGGTTGGTGGGTGAGTCGGGCTGCGGCAAGTCGACCACGGGTCGCGCCATCATCCAGCTCCCGCGACCCACGTCGGGAGCGGTCATGTTCGAAGGACGCGACCTGACGAAGATCAAGGGGGAGGAGCTGCGCAAGACCCGCCGGCGCATGCAGCTCATCTTCCAGGACCCGGTCTCGTCGCTGAACCCCCGCCGGCGCGTGCGCGACATCGTGGCCGAGCCGCTCGTCATCGCCGGCGAGAAGGAGGCGCGTCGCCACCGCGTCAACTCGGTGCTGGAGACGGTCGGGCTCGACCCCGACGTCAGCGACCGGCGACCGCACCAGTTCTCCGGCGGCCAGTGTCAGCGGGTGAGCCTGGCCCGCGCCCTCATCGTCGACCCGAAGCTGCTCATCTGTGACGAGCCCGTGTCGGCCCTCGACGTGTCGGTGCAGGCGCAGATCCTCAACCTGCTCGAGGACATGAAGGCCCGCTACGGCCTCACCATGCTCTTCATCTCCCACGACCTGTCGGTCGTGAAGAACATCAGCGACCGGGTGATGGTGATGTACCTGGGCAAGCTCTGCGAGCTGGCGCAGGCCGACGTCCTCTACCGCGAGCCCGCCCACCCGTACACCAACGCGCTGCTGGCGTCGATCCCCACGCCCGAGCCGGTGGTCGCGAGCGACCGGGTCGAGCCGCTGAAGTCGACCGAGCTGCCGTCGCCGATCAACCCGCCGAGCGGCTGCCGGTTCCGCACCCGCTGCCCCCGGGCCCAGGACGTCTGCGCCTCGGACGAGCCCCTCATGCGGGAGATCCGACCGAACCACTTCGTGGCGTGCCACTTCCCGGTTGACGAGCCCGTGACGGCGGCCTAGACCGGTCCCTTTCCGTCCCGGGAACCCCCCGGAGGTTGTGCTCCAGCCAAGGCCTCGGCCGGCCGATGAAAAACCCCAGAGCCGGCCCGGAGAATCCCCTGGACTTTCGCAACCACCATGTTCAAGAATCGAGGGTCCAGCTGCAGTCCACTGCGCGGCTCGCCCCGTCCGAGTGGCCGCGGTGTGGCGGTTTGGAACCAGACACAGTAAGGAAGTGATCCCCCGTGACGAATCTGTCCTGGCGCCAGAAGGCGGCATGCCGGGGCTTGGATCCCGAGATCTTCTACCCGACCTCGGATGACGCCGCAGACACCGCCAAGTCGGTCTGCAACGCGTGTGCGGTCCGCACCCCCTGCCTCGAGTACGCCCTGAGCCACCGCGAGCACGACGGCATCTGGGGCGGCGCGACCGAGAAGGAACGCCGGCGCATCGTCCGACAGCGCCGCAAGTCGGCCTGACGGCTTCCCGCTCTCCCTGCAACGAGCCTCCGCGAGGGGGCTCGTTGCCATTTTTCGGCGGCCCTGTAGCTTCACTGTCCCTGTAGCTTCACGGCCATGATGTTCGAGCTGTCCGAGGAGCTGGCCGCGCTCCAGGAGTCCGTGCGCCGCCTCGCACAGGACAAGGTACGGCCCCGGGCGCGTGAGATCGACGACACCGGCGAGTACCCGCAGGACCTGTTCGAGATCTTCCGCGACGCGGGTCTGCTCGGCCTCTTCGCTCCGGAGGAGGACGGGGGGTCGGGCGCCGGCATCCTCGGGCTGACCGTCGCTATCGAGGAGGTGGCGAAGTACTCGAACACGGCCGCCCTCATGCTGCTGCTGACGCGCCTGCCGACGGGCCCGGTCGTGATCGCCGGGTCGCCCGAGCAACGCCGGCGCTACGTGCGTCCGGTGGCCGAGGGCACCCAGCGCGCGGGCTTCGGCCTGTCCGAGCCGCAGGCGGGAAGCGACGTCATGGGCATGCGCACGCGAGCCGTGCGCGACGGCGACGGCTGGCGCCTCGACGGCACCAAGTGCTGGATGAGCGGCGTGGCCCAGGCCGACTGGTACTGCGTGTTCGCCAAGTCGTCCCCCGATCCCGCCGATCGGAGCCACGACTCGGTCAGCTGCTTCATCGTCGAGCGGGCATGGGACGGCGTCGAGGTCGGGAACCTCGATCGCAAGATGGGGGTGCGGGGCGTCGACACCGGCGAGCTGTTGCTGCACGACGTGCACGTCCCCGACGCCAACGTGGTGGGGGAGATCGGTGGGTTCCGGCTCGCCATGCTCGGGCTCAACTCCATGCGCCCGATCGTGGCCGCACGGGGGATCGGGCTGGCCGAGGGCGCGCTCATGTACGCCACGGAGTACGTGCAGCAGCGCGCCGCGTTCAACCGCACCGTTGCCGACTTCCAGGCGATCCAATGGGAGATCGCCAAGCTGGCCACCGAGATCGAAGCGGCACGCCTGCTGACGTACCGCGCCGCCTGGTTGGCGGACCAGGGCAAGTTCACCAAGGAGTGGGTGCCCTACCTGTCGATGGCCAAGTACTACTCCACCGAGCTGGCGGTGAAGGCCTCGGGCGTGTGCCTGCAGTTGCTGGGCGCCGCGGGCTACATGAAGGACCACCCCACCGAGCTCTACTACCGCGACGCGAAGCAGCTCACGATCGTCGAGGGCACCTCGCAGGTGCAGCTGGGCCTCATCGCGCGCGGCGTGCTCGACCGCGACCTCTGGTGGGACTGATGCGAGTGGGCGCCAACGTGGTGACGCTGGAGGAGGTCGGCGGGTGGGCCGCGGTGCTCGGCGCGCTTACGTCGAGGCGCGACATCACGTCGGTCCAGGCGGGCGCCGCGCTCGCCGAGATCCTCGAGGGATCGGCGTCACCGGCGCAGATGGCCGCGTTCATGGTCGCGCTGCGGATGAAGGGCGAGACGGTCGAGGAGATGTCCGGGATGCTCGCGACACTCCTCGCGTTCGCGGAGCCGGTTCCGCTCCCTGCGGGCCTCGACGTCGTCGACACGTGCGGCACTGGCGGCGACCGGAGCCACACGATCAACGTGTCGACTATCGCCGCGTTCATCGTGGCCGGCGCCGACGCCCCGGTGTGCAAACACGGCAACCGGGCCGCCTCGTCCGCGTGCGGGTCGGCCGACGTGCTCGAGGCGCTCGGGGTTGCCATCGACATCGGGCCGGATGGCGTTGCCCGTTGTGTGCAGGAGGCGGGCATGGGGTTCTGCTTCGCGCCGCGCTTCCATTCCGCGCTGCGCCACGTGGGACCGACGCGCCGCGAGCTCGGCGTGCCCACCGTGTTCAACTTCCTCGGCCCGATGGCCAATCCGGCGCGCGCCCGTCGTCAGGTGCTCGGGGTGAGCGACCCGAACATGGCCGAGAAGGTCGTCGGGGTGCTCGAGGCCAACGGCACCGAGCGCGCCCTCGTCGTCTACGGGCACGACGGGCTCGACGAGCTCACGCTCACCACCACGTCGACCGTGCTCGAGCTGCGCGACGGTGGCGTGCGCACGTACGTCGTCGACCCCGTGGAGCTCGGGCTCCAGCCAGTCGACGGCGCGGCCCTGCGAGGCGACGACGCCGCTACGAACGCGGATCTCGCCCGCCGGGTGCTCGACGGCCAACGTGGCCCGCACCGGGAGTTCGCGTTGCTGAACGCGGCGGCGGGCATCGTGGCCGCGGGTCGGGCCGAGGACCTCGTCGACGGCTTGGCCGCCGCCACCGCCGCGGTCGACGACGGTCGCGCGGCCGAAGTGCTCGTGCGGTTGGCGGAGGTGTCGCAGCGGGAAGCGGCGCGCGCCTGAGCGCGCGTCAGGCGACCTCGTCCCAGTCGAGCCCGTACTCCGTGAGCAACCGCTCGCGCACCTCATCCTCGATCGCATCGATCGAGACCGGTGCCCGGCGGCCACCCCCGCCGGGCACCTGTCCCCGGGTCACGCCGCCGTAGTGGACGAGCTCGTCGCCGATCACCGCGGCGGGCAGGCCGGCGAAGAGAAGCCGTTTGTGATGCCGGCACCAGGAGTACACCTCGGAACCGGTGTCGTACACGACGAGGCTGGGCCGCAGGCCTTGGTGCTCGACCCGAGCCCATCGCAGCCAGGGGAGGGTGCTGCGAGCCAGGCGCGCCCGCAGCGGCTCGGGCAGCCGCTCGACCCGACCGTTGCGGGGCGCGAACTCGTGCCGCAGGCGACTGGCCAGCACTCGGGCGACCCGGCGGTTGAACCGGAAGTCGTTGTAGACGATGTGGAACCGGAACGTGGCGCCCGCCCGCAACGCCTCCCGGACGTCGGCTGCGCGCAGGAGCAGGCATGGCGTGTAGGCGTGCTCGGGGTTGAGCGTGTGTGGCTTGATCACGGGCCGGTGCACGAACCCGGCGCCGAAGACGAGCGGGTGGTCGACGTAGCCGAGGATGCGGTCGACCCACGCCGGGTCACGGAGCTCGGCGTCGGAGTCGACGAGCAGCACCTTGTCGGCTCGGATCCCCGAGAACAGCCAGTCGAGCGTCTCGCCGTGGGACCGGACCGGCCGCTCGATGACGTCGAACTCCCACTTGCGCATGAGCCGGTCGAAGCGGGCCGCGCTCTCGAGTGTGGGGTCGCACGACACGAGGAGGGCGGGAAGCGACGTGCGGAAGCGGATGCTGGCCAGGGCCAGCGTGGCGGTGAGGTCGGTGCCGACGTTGATCACCACCGCGCGCGCCTCTTCGGCGGGCAGCTCCGCGAGAGTCGCCACCTTCACGACCGCGAGCCTAGGCGGCCCCGTCAGCGCGGTCCGGCGTGCCTTACCATGGCGTCGTGCCGGCTGATCCCTCGGGGAAGTACATGAAGCTCCTCGACCGCATCCACTGCCATGTGTTGCCGCGCACCTACGTCGAGGTCGGTATCGGCACCGGGAAGTCGCTCGGGCTCGCGCTTCCGGGCACGATCGCAGTCGGCATCGATCCCGAGCCCAACATCCGCTTCGCCATCGACAAGTCCGCCCAGGTCTTTTCGGAGGGCAGTGACGACTTCTTCGAGCGTCATGACCTCAGGCAGGTGCTGCGGGGCAACGACCTCGACCTCGCGTTCGTCGACGGGATGCATCTCTTCGAGTACGCGCTCCGTGACTTTCTCCACCTCGAGCGGTTCTGTCACGCCGAGTCGACGATCCTCTTCCACGACTGCAAGCCGTTCGACGCGGAGACCTCGGCACGCGTGCAGGTTCAAAACCGGTGGACGGGCGACGTCTGGAAGGTCCTGCTCTGCTTGAAGGAGTACCGGCCCGACCTGCGCATCGCCACCGTCGACGTGCCTCCGACCGGCCTGGCGATCGTGCGCGGCCTCGACAACTCCTCCACCGTGCTCGCCGATCAGTACGACGAGATCTGCGCGCGCTACATCGACATGAGCTACTCGGTGCTCGACGAGGACAAGGACGGGAAGCTCAACCTGGTGCCCGACGACTGGAACCTGGTGCGCGAGCTGCTGCCCTCCCGCCCGTTCCGCGCCGACGATCCCGCGCGCCTGATCGAGCAGCGCGCCCGCCGTCGGCGTCCGAAGGAGAAGCGCGACCGGCAGCCACTGTCGACCCTGCCGCGTCGGGCCAGGCGCCGCCTGGCCGTTTCGCCGGTGGGCCCCGCGCTCCGGGCCGTGCGGCACCCCGTCAGCACGTTCAAACCACCTCCACGCTGAGGGGCACCCGACTCGGCCGGTCGCGCGCCTGGGTGCGGCGAGGCTCGAAGCGGGGGAGGCGGGGGAGCGGCGAGGCGAGCTCACCGTCGCAGTGCACGAGGCGCAGCCGCCCGGCCTCCGCGTCGAGCCAGGTGCCGACGCACGCCAGCTCGTCGGCAAGATGACGCGGGAGGGGCAGGTCGAGGTCGTCGGCGTCGGCCGGCGGCGGGTCGAGGAGCGTGCCCGGCGCGAGGAGGCGGCCCCCGTCGAGCACCGCGCCCTGCCCGTCGGGCGCCAGCAGCTCGATGCGTCCGGCGCGGCGCAAACCCTCGAGCCGCCGCTGCCGGTGGAGCGCCCGGGCCAGGGCCGCGGCGCAATCGCGTATGTCGGCCGCCTCCTCGAAACGGCCGGCGGACGCGAGCGCCGCCATGCGCGCGCCGAGCGGCTCGAGCAGCAGGCCGGGCTCGACGGTGAGGCCGCGCACGACGCGGTCGACCACCGCGCCGTACTCGGCGTCGGAGCTCGTGCCTGCGCACGGGCACGCCGCCACTCCGAGCTGCGCGGGCGCGCACGGCCATGCCCGTTGGTCTCGGCCGGGCCGTTGCGTGCACCGGCGGAGCGGCGCGGCGGTCTCGATGGCGTCGGCGACGAGGCGTGCCGCGCCGCGCGACGCCAGGGGGCCGAGGTAGAGGCACCCGTCTCCGCGCTTCGGAACCCGCACGATCGACAGCCGGGGCCAGCGCTCGTCGAGCGTCAGCTTGAGGTAGGCGTAGCGGCCCCAGAGCTTGGCCTGGCGGTTGAACGGAGGCAGGTGCTCGTGGATGAGGCGAACCTCGAGCACCCCGGCCTCCAACGTGTTGGTGCACACCACATGGTCGATGCGCTCGACCTCCCGCAGGAGCTGGGCCACCTTGCGGCGGGTGTCGCCCGAGAAGTACGAGCGCACGCGCGACCGCAGGTCGGTGGCCTTGCCGACGTAGAGCACCCGGTCGCCCCGACCCCGGAAGACGTAGACGCCCGGCCGGCGAGGCAGCTTGGCCGTGAGCCGGAGCTTGTTGACCTGGGGATGGGCGCGGATGGTCGGCAGCTCGAGCAGGTCGTCGAGGCCGAGCACGCCGAGGCTGCCCGCGCGTTCGAGCAGCGCGTGCAACAGGTCGGCCGTGGCGAGCGCGTCGTCGAGCGCGCGATGACACGGCTGGTGGGGGAGACGGAAGTGGTTGGCGAGGGTGAGGAGGCGACAGTCGCGCACCTCGTCGCGTACGAGGCGCCGGGCGATGGCGCACGTGTCGGTCCAGCGGTTGGCGAGACGCGGCCGTTGCGACCGTCGCATCGCCGCGTGCAGGAAGGCGAGGTCGAAGCGCACGTTGTGGCCCACCACCACGCTTCCGCCGACGAACTCGAGCAACGCGGGCAGGACTTCGTCGATGGGCGGCGCCGGGAGCACCATGGCCTCGGTGATGCCGGTGAGCACGGTGATGGCGGGCGGGATCGCCGCGCCCGGGTTGACGAGGGTCTGGAAGGTGCCGAGGCACTCGCCTCCCCGCACCTTGATCGCGCCCACCTCGGTGATCGCGCACATCTCGGGAGAAGCGCCGGTGGTCTCGAGGTCGAGGACGCAGAAGGTGACCTGGGCGAGCGGGGCGCCGAGGTCGTCGAACGACCGCTGCATGGGCCGCAAGGCTAGACGAACACACGTTCGAGCACGAACATGCGTTCGGTGGGGGGGGCTAGACGGGTCGGCTCATCCCGTAGATCAGCACCGGCGTTCCCCGGATCTCGGAGCGCCGCTCGAAGTTCTCGCCGAGCCTCTCGGCCACGCGGATCGACGCTGTGTTGTCGGGGTGGATCACGCTGATGAGGTGGTCGATGCCCAGCGTCGCGAAGGCCCAGTCGCGCGCGGCCCGCCCGGCTTCGGTGGCCAGGCCCCGGCCCCAATGCGAGCGGGCCAGGAGCCAGCCCACCTCGAGGCCGGGCCAGCCCTCGGGGTTCCACAGGCCGATGCGTCCGACGCATTCGCCCGTCGCCTTCTCGACCGCGGCCCAGTTGCCGTAGCCCCGCAGCTGCCAGTGGCCGAGATGCAGGGCGATGGCGCGCCAGACCTCGTCGCGGCTCTGCGGTCTTCCTTCACCGATGAAGCGCATGACGTCGGGGTCGCGGCTCATGCGCGCGAACGCGTCGAGATCGCCGGAGCGGAATTGCCGCAACAAGAGCCGGTCGGTCTCGAGCTCGGCCACTGTCACTCGGCGCCGTCGCCGAGGGCCGCGCCCATCAGGCCGAGCGGAGGAGAGCCGAGCTCGAGCAGCTGCTCGTGAAACCGCGGGTGCGAATAGCGCCGGCCCCAACGGGCCTGCGCCTCCGAGCGCAGAGCGACGATCTCGAGCTTGCCCCACGTATAGCGGCCGTAGGTCGGGTCAAAGGTGGCGCGCGCCGCCTCGCTGGTCGCCGCGGGACCCTCGAGGTGGGCGTCGTCCTCGAAGCGGTGCACGGCTTCGTCCATCGTCATGCTGCGGGTGTGCAGCCCGATGGCGACCGCGAGTCGGGTGACGCGGACCAGGGCTTCGAGCGCGACACCGATGACGAAACGGGGGTCGTCGGCGCGGAACCCTTCCTCGACGCAGAGCTCTTCTGTGTAGTGCGCCCACCCTTCGACGAAAGCGGGCGAGTGCAGGGAGCGCCGCACGTCGGTCGACATGGTACGCAGCACCCGGCTGTGGGCGAAGTGACCGGGCGCCACCTCGTGGGCGGTGATGACCGGCAGCGTCGTGCGGCTGAAGACCTGCAGCCACTGCTCCTGCTTGGCCTGTGGCCACTCGGTGTCGGGAGGGGTGACGTGGTACCAGGACGGTCCGTCGTCCTCGAACGGTGCGGCCGGGCTCATCATCGCCATGGCCCAGCGCCGCGACGGGGGCGCCGGGCCGACCCGACACTCGCCGTCGAGGCCGGGCACGAGGTTGTGCGCGATGGTGAACGCGATCACCTCGTCGGTTTGGGCGCGCGCTTCCTCGAGCACACCGTCGGCGTCGGGGTGGTCGTGCAGAAGGTTGGTGATCACCTCGGCGGCCGCCGTGCCCGGTTCGAGCCGCGCGCACGCGTCGACGAGCCAGGCGCGCAGGCGGTCGCGTTCGGCGTCGGCGCGTTCCGCGAGGCGCCCGAGCGCGACGGGCATCGCCTCGATCGAGCCCATGACGCGGGCAAGGAGCGGGCCGCCGAGCGCGGGATCGGGGTCGCCCGTCTCTGCTAGGCCGCGGATGTGGTCGGTCAGGCGGCCATGGGCAGCCCGCGCCGCGGTGGCGATCGGGTCGTCCCCGAGGTCGGCCGCCAGACCCCGCACCGCGTCCAGCAGCCCGCGCGCCACCGGCGCGCTCACGCGGTCGAGCGCACCGATGGAGGCGTCGATGGCGTCGGGCCACTTCGCCAGATGGCGGCGACGTGCGTCGGCCCGCTGGTCGGACGGCGCATACTCGCGGTCGTAGACGGCCAGGTCGAGGTTGCCGAGGTGGACGAGGGGGTTCCGCCGGTGCTCCTCCGCCTCGATGAAGTAGGCGCGCGCCCAGTCCTCGAAGGCCGACAGATGGGCGTCGTCGTGCGCGTCGGGCAGCGGTGGGCCCCCGAGTCGCGCCACGCCGGCCCGGATGCCTGCGTCGGACAGGTCCTGCACCTCGCCGTCGTAGTCGTGCAGCCCTGCGTACTCGCGGACCTCGGCGGTCATCAGGTCGCACACCGCGCGCAGCCGGGCGTCCATGGCGGCCGAGGTTAGAGTACGGCCCACGTGGAGAACGACGCCCGATACCGTTGCGCCGCCTGCGGGAACCTCACGCGCTTCGACGTCACCGTCACCCGGCGCACGAAGGAGTTCCACCACTTCAGCGTGGGCGGGAGTCTGACCGTCGAAGACGAAGAGGTGATCTCGCACGTCGTCGAGGACGTGTCGTGCCGCTGGTGCGGCCACGGCCGGGCGGTCGAGGTGCTTCCCGCCTGACCACGCCGGACGCGCGGCTGCGGCGGGCGCTGGCGGCGGCGATGGAGGTGGCGCGGGCCGGCGAGGCGAGCATGCCGCCGCTGCCCGCGCCGACCGGGCTGCTGCCGTTCCTCCGGTTCGCTCGCCTCCCGCCCGCTGCCCTGGCCGCGACCCGGCGCGTGCTCGAGGCCGACGCCGAGTTCCGCGCGCGGGTCGCCGCCGCCACGGACGAGAGCGAGGTGGGCCGGGAAGGGTGGTTGTTCCTGACGCGGCCCGACGGGTGGGACACCGAGCTCGAGCAATCGGCACAGGTGCGCACCGAGCTCGAGGCCGCAGCGGCCGAAGAACGCGCCGAGCAGGACGCGCGCCGTCAGCTGTCGCGCCTCGAGGCCACGGTCGCCCGCCTCGAGTTGGACCTGGCGGAGGTGCGGCGCGAGCTCGCCCGGGCGACAGTCGCGCTCGCCGAGGAACGGCGGGTCAGCGCCGACGCGTCGCGCCGGGCCGCCGAGCTCGCGGACCGGTTGACCGCGGCGCGCGACGAGCGCGAGCGGCGACGCGGCGACGCGCAAGCCGCGGCGACCGAGGTGGCGCGCCTGCGCGCCGAGCTCGCCGCGCAGGCGCCCGTCGTCGACATCGCGGCCGTCGCGAGCGCGGTCGAGGGTGCGTCCGCGGCGGCCGACCGGCTCCGACACCAGCTCGCCACCGCGACCGCAGCACTGCACGCCTACGACACCGCGCCGGATGCGGTCGACCCCCCGGCCGATGCCAACGCCGGGGCGCCGCCGTTGCCGGCGTCGCCGTCGCCATCGCAGGCGGCGCGACGCAAGCCCGTGCCGCTGCCCCCGGCGGTGTTCGACGACTCCGACGAGGCGGCCGTGTTCCTCGTGCGGGTCAACGGCATGGTGCTTCTCGTCGACGGCTACAACGTGACGATGCTCGGATGGCCGGGCCTGCCGATCCCCGACCAGCGCGCCCGGCTCGTCGACGCGCTCGCGGAGCTGGTGGCGCGCACCGGTGCCGAGGTGGAGGTGGTGTTCGACGGCTCAGCCGACACCTCGGCCCGGGCCATCGGCGCCCGACGGGGAGTGAGGGTGTCGTTCTCGCCCCCCGGCGTCGAGGCCGACGACGTGGTCATCGCCCGGGCGGGCGCCATACCTTCCCACCGACCGGTCACGGTGGCCTCGAACGACCGGCGGGTGCGCGAGGGCGCCCACGCCGCCGGCGCCAACGTCGTCTCGTCCGCCCAGCTCCTCGCCGCACTGCGCCGCTGACCCGCCCCACCAGCCTTCTTGTCGCGCTCGACCACCGTGACGGTGGTCGAGCGCGACGAGAAGGATCGGCGGGCCAGAGCACTGTCGTACCCCCCGGATAGGGTCATCTTCAGGCGGTTCGGCTTCTTGGTGCGCTCACCCACTGTGACGGTGGTTGCGCGCGACAAGTTGGAGAGGAGTCACTGTGACCGAGGCTTTGACGATCAGCTGTGAGGAATGCGCCATGCAGCACACCGAGGCATGCGACGACTGCGTCGTCACCTTCATCTGCGGACGGGAGCCGGGTCAGGCCGTGGTGATCGACGTGGGCGAGGCCCGGGCGGTGCGGCTCCTCTCGCAGGCGGGGCTGGTGCCCGACCTCCGGCACATCCGTCGCACGGGGTGAGAGGCCGGAGGGGTGGAAGCATGGGGCCGTGACCTCGGCCGCCTATGTCGACGAGCTGCGAACCCTGGGGCTGGCCGCCGGTCTCGACGCGGTCGGTGTGGCATCGGCCGAGCCGTTCTCGGCGGCCCGCCGGGCCCTGATCGAGCGGAAGGCGGCCGGGCTGCACGGCGCACTCCGCTTCACCTATGGCAACCCGGAGCGCGCCACCGACCCGACGCGCGCGCTGCCGGGCGCGCGGGCCCTGGTCGTGGGCGCCCGCTCCTATCGGCGGCACGCGCACCGCCCCCGTGCCGGCCGACCCCTCGCACGCGTGGCGAGCTACGCCTGGGCCGACCACTACACGCCCCTCCGTGACGCGCTCGGGCACGTGGCCCGGAAGCTGGAGGCCGACGGTTGGCGCGCCCGTGTGCTGGCCGACGACAACGCGCTGGTCGACCGCGCCGCCGCGGCGCGCGCGGGTCTGGGCTGGTACGGCAAGAACACCAATGTGCTGTTGCCGGGGCGCGGCTCGTGGTTCGTGCTCGGGTCGGTCATCACCGACGCGCCACTGCCCGCCGCCGCGGAGCGGGTGGCCGACGGCTGCGGGTCATGTCGACGCTGCCTGCCCGCATGTCCCACGGGCGCGCTCGTGGCGCCGGGCGTGCTCGACGCCCGCAGGTGCCTCGCCGCACTCGTGCAGGCGCCGGGCCCGTTCCCGGTCGAGCTCCGGGTCGCGCTGGGCGACCGGCTCTACGGCTGCGACGACTGCCAGGACGTCTGCCCTCCCAACCGCCTCGGCGACCGCGCCGAGCCACCGCCGCCCGCGGGCGACGGCGCCGGGCCGTGGGTGCCGGTGCTCGAGGTGCTGTCACTGTCGGACGACGAGCTTCTCGCCCGGTTCGGGCGGTGGTACATCCCCCGCCGCGAGCCCCGCTACCTCCGGCGCAACGCGCTCGTCGTGTTGGGCAACGTCGGCGACGGGTCCGATCCCGACGTGGCCGCGGCCCTGCGGCGGGCGGTGGTCGATGCCGACCCGCTCGTGCGCGCCCACGCGCTGTGGGCCGCGGACCGCCTGGGCCGCGCCGACCTGGTCGACGAAGGGCTCGCGCACGAGCGCGATCCCTCGGTGCTGGCCGACGTGCGCGCGTGGGCGCGCTCTCCGCTCCCGGCCGCTGAGGCCGGCCGGTGACGCACCTGCTCGTCACCAACGACTTCCCGCCCAAGGTGGGGGGGATCCAGTCCTATCTCTGGGAGCTGTGGCGCCGGCTGCCCGCGGACACGTTCGCCGTCCTCACCACCGCGCACGACGGCGGACGGGCCTTCGACGCACAGCAGCCCTTCCGCGTCGAGCGGATGGCCGAGCGGCTGCTGCTCCCGCGTCGACACCTCGTGCGCCGGATCGACGGGCTCGCGGCGGAGATCGACGCCGACCTCGTCCTGCTCGACCCGGCCCTGCCGGTGGGCATGGTGGGCAACCGGCTCGAGCGGCCGTACGGCATCGTGGTGCACGGCGCCGAGATCACGGTGCCCGGCCGGCTTCCGGGAGTCGCGGGTCTGCTGGGGCGCGTGCTGCGCGGGGCGAGTCACGTGATCGCGGCCGGCGGCTATCCGGCGTCCGAGGCGCGACGGGCGGCCGGGTGCGACCTGCCGCTGACGGTCGTGCCGCCCGGGGTCGACGTCGAGCGCTTCGTACCTCTCGAGGCGGCGCGGCGCGGCGTCGAGCGCGAACGGTTCGGTCTCGCGGCCGACGGGCTGCTCGTGGTGGGCGTCAGCCGCCTCGTGCCGCGCAAGGGCTTCGACGTGCTGATCGAGGCGGCGGCGCGTCTCGTCGTTGCGTACCCGGGTCTCGAGCTGGCCATCTCCGGCGCGGGCCGCGACCGTCGCCACCTCGAGCGGTTGGCGGCCCGCCGGCAGGCCCCGGTGCGTTTCCTCGGGCGCGTCCCCAACCACGACCTGCCCGCGCTGTACGCGTGCGCCGACGTGTTCGCGATGGCGTGTCGCACCCGCTGGGCGGGCCTCGAGCAGGAGGGCTTCGGCATCGTGTTCCTGGAGGCCGCCGCCTGCGGGGTGCCGCAGGTGGCGGGCGACAGCGGCGGCGCGGCCGAGGCCGTGATCGATGGCGAGACCGGACTGGTCGTCCGCCGTCCCGGGCGTCCGGACGACGTGGCGGCCGCCCTCAGCCGGCTGCTCGACGATCAACCGATGCGCGCGCAGCTGGGGACGGCGGCCCGCGCGCGCGCCGAGGCCGCGTTCGCCTACGACGTGCTGGCGAGCCGATTGCACGCGGCGTTGGGCGCCCCCGCGCCCTCGTGACCGAGGGGGCGCGCATCATCGAGGTGTCGTGGGCGGGCACGGCCGTGTTCACGATCTCCTCGGCGCTCGGCGTCGTCGCGCCGCGGCCGTTCTCGGGTATGTCGAGCGCGGTGTCGGCTGCGCTGTTCGGCGGCGGATGCGTGTTGTTCGGCGCGGCGTTCCTGCGCGCGGTGCGGCGCAGTCGCACCGACGACATCACGGTGGCGATGCTCTTCTTCCTGATGGGGGGCGGGACGCCCCGCCCGGTGCGGCGCCTGCTGCTGGCATCGCTCGCGGTCGAGGTTGTGGCGGCGGTAGCGGCGGCCGCGGCGCGCCCGTTCACGTCGCAGGCCACGGGCGTCCTCGCGCCGATGTGGGGGCTGTCGCTCTGCGGCCTCTGGGCGGCGAGGCACGGCCGCTTCGAGCCCCGGTAGCCTCGCGGTCGATGGCCGACAGGGCGACCGAGCGGATGACGATCCACGCGCCACCTGAGCGCTGCCTCGAGGTCGTGCTCGACTTCGAGAGGTACCCGGTATGGGCGGCCGACGTGAAGGAGGCTACCGTCATCGATCGCGACGCCGAGGGTCGCGCGACACGCGTCGGTTATCGGGTGGCCGCGATGGGCCGCAGCGCGCGCTACACCCTCGACTACGACTACTCCGGGATGCCAGGTGAGATTTCGTGGGGTCTCGTCGAGAGCGACATCATGCGCCGGCTCGACGGGCACTACGTGTTCGAGGCCCACGGGCCCGATACCGAGGTGCTCTACGAGCTGGCCATCGAGCTCGTGGTTCCCCTTCCCGGCTTCATCAAGCGACGCGCCGAGGGCAAGATCATCGGGACCGCGCTGCGTGAGCTGAAGCGCAAGGTCGAGTCGGACGAGGCCACCCGGGGCGTGGCTTCGTCGGAATGAGCGCCACCACCTCTCGCATCCTTCTCTTCACCGGGAAAGGCGGCGTCGGCAAGACGACGGCCGCGGCTGCCACCGCCCTGCGCTGCGCCGATGCGGGCCTCCGCACCATCGTCCTGTCCACCGACCCGGCCCATTCGCTCGCCGATGCGTTCGACCGCCCGTTGAGCGCGGTCGGCACACCGATCACCGACACCCTCTGGGGCCAGCAGCTCGACGCGCAGGAGCGCATGGAGGACGCGTGGGCCGACATCCAGGCCTACATGATCGAGCTGCTCGGCTGGGCCGGCGTCGACGCGATCGAGGCGGAGGAGCTCTCCGTCGTCCCCGGTCTCGACGAGATCTTCAGCCTCACCGACATCAAGGCATACGCGTCATCGGGGGAGTGGGACGTCGTCGTCGTCGACTGCGCGCCGACGGCCGAGACCCTCCGCTTCCTCTCACTTCCCGACATCCTCTCGTGGTACATGGAGCGCCTGTTCCCGATCGGTCGCCGCCTCACCGGGATCGCGCGCCCGCTGCTGTCGCGGGTCACGACCGTGCCCGTCGCAGGCGATGCGGTGTTCGATGCCGCCCGTCGTTTCTACGCGCGCCTCGATGGTGTGCGCGAGCTGCTGACTGATGGTGAGCGCTCGAGCGTGCGACTGGTGGTGAACCCCGAGCGCATGGTGATCGCCGAGGCCCGCCGCACCTATACGTACCTCTCGCTGTTCGGCTACCACGTCGACGCGGTCATCGCCAACCGCCTCATTCCCGACGCCGTCACCGATCCGTGGTTCAAGGCGTGGAAGGAAGCGCACGCCGAGCACATGTCGACGATCGAGGCCGGCTTCGCCCCACTCCCGGTGTTACGCGCCGAGCTGGCCGAGCACGAGCTGGTGGGGGTGGACCGCCTGCGCGCCTTCGCCGACACCCTCTACGGCGATGTCGACGCCTCGTCGGTGTTGCACGACGGCGAGCCGGTGAAGGTGGAGCGCCGGGGCACCAGCTCGGTGCTGTCGGTCCAGCTGCCGTTCACCGAGCGCGACGACGTGGAGCTGGGCCGCCATGACGGAGAGCTGTTCGTCCGAGTGGGGCCGCACCGACGGGCGCTGGTGTTGCCCGACTCGCTCAAGCGACGACAGGTCGCCGGTGCCCGTATGGTGGACGGCCGGCTCGAGGTCACCTTCACCAAGACCGTCAGCCGCACCCCCATCCAGACCTCGACCGAGGAGGAACGTTCGTGAACGAGCAGCGCGCCCGACCGGCCCCGGAGGCCACGAGCCGGGCTCACGACGTGGTCGCGCACCTGCAGGCGGCCGCGCTCGAGATGATCGCCGCCGCACGGGCGTTCCTCGACGTGGCCGAGGACCTGGTGAAGGAGCCCGGCGAGGCGACGGCCATGGCGGCCACCCTCGCCAACATCGCGGGACGGATCGTTCCACCCAGCCCGGGAGGCCACGAGCAGAGCCCGGCCGGCTCCGGAGGCCACGAGCAGAGCCCGGCCGGCTCCGGAGGCCACGAGCAGAGCCCGGGCGTCGAGCACATTCGCGTGTCCTGAACCGGTCGGCCCGCGAGAGGCTTCAGGGCGCGTCGGCCGCGTATTCTCTACCGGCGTGTACCTGGCCGAGCTCAGGGCCGGCGGCGAGTGGCCCTTCGTCCTCGACCTGCACCCACGCCTCACCGTCGTCGTCGGGTTGGGACACGAACGGAGCCATCGTCTGGCCGCCCTCGTCAACGGCGCCCTCTGCGGGCGCCTCGACGGCCTCGACGGGATCGTCCGAGTCGATGGTCAGGAGCACCGGCTGACGGCGGAGCTGGTCGCCGCGCTGGGGATCCCTCCCGAGATCAACGTCGTCCTGCGGGCAAGTGACCTTCCGGGCGCCCGCGTGCTCGAGGCGGACGACGACCCGGCACCGCCCCCGCCGCCCCCACCGCCGCCGCCGGAGGAGCCCGAGGAGAGCGCGGAGCTCATCGACGCCCGTCTGGCGCTGCTCCAGGCGCGCGAGGCCCGCGCCGGCGCGGAGCTCGCGCTGGCGGCGGGCCGGATCGCGCTCGACCCCGACGCGCGGCCGGCCATGATCGCCGCGGAGGGCGCACTCGAAACCGCCCGCCGGAAGCGCGGCGACGCGGCCGAGCGGGTGCGCAGCACACAGGCTGCGCTCGACGCGGCCCGGGCCGAGGCGGCCGAGCGCCGGGCCGACACCCGCGCCCACGCGGATCGCCGATCGGCGCTCGAGGGCCGCCGCCAGGAGCTGCTCACCGCACTGGGTACCACACCAACGGATCCGACCCCGGTGGCCGAGGCCCTCGCCGAGCTGCGTCGAGTCGAGGCGCTGCCCCCTCGTCCGGTCGACGAGGCGCTGGCCCTGGCCGACGCATGGACGGCACTGCAGGAGAGGCGCGCGCAGGTGCCGCCGCCCCGTGTCGCGCCGACGTCGCTCGTGGAGGCCGCGCTCGAAACCCTCGAGGCGGCGCGCATCGAGCACACGCTCGCCCACGAGATGGCCCGGCTCGACGATCTCACGCCCGAGGACGCCCGCGACATCGAGGCGGCCCACGCAGCCGTGGTCGAGGCGGGGGAGAAGGTGGAGAACAGCCGCAGGCCGAGGCCGCTGGCCCGCCGCCGGCTCGAAGCCGTCCGCGCCGCGGAGCAGGGGCTGCTCGAGCGGCTGGGACTGTCCAGCTACCACGCATACCTGCTGCGCACCGCCCCCGGTCTGTCCACGCCGGTCAGACAGGAGCGCGCCGACCGGGCCGACGCCGCCCTCGCCGACGCCGAGGCGGTGTGGGAGGAGCTGCACGCGCCCGCGGCCGACGATGAGCGGGCCCAGGAGCTGGCGGCGGAGACCAACCGCGTGCGGGCGGCTGCGTTCGACCTCCTCGGCGACGATCCCGGCGTCGATGTCGAGGGCGCGCTCCGGGCTCTGCGCCGCCCGGTCGACGCCGAGCCCGCGTGTCGCGAGCTGCTCGCCGCGCTCGATGCCGTCGGTGCGTCGCCGGAGACCGGTGCCGATCCCGCCGCCTCGGCGTCCGCGTGGCTTGCGTACGCGGACGAGGACCACGCCCGCCGGGCCGCGCTGCAGGCCGAGCTCGGTGGCCTGCAGTCCGACCTCGACGAGTTGGCCGCGGACGCCGCGCGCTCCGAAGACCCCGACGCGCCCGACGCGCCCGACGAGCAGGCGGCAGTGACGCCCGCCGAGTCCAGCGTGACCGTGCAGGTCTTCACGCGCCTGGAGGCGCAGCTCGACGAGGCCCGCGCCGCGTTCGAAGCGGCGACCGAGCGCGAGGAGGTGGCCCGGCGCGCCCGCAACCAGGCCTCCAGCCGACTGGAGAACGCTCGCTCGGCGGAGCTGCGCGTCGTCTCGCTGTGCGAAGAGCTGACGGGCGCCACCGCGGCGCACCAGCAGGCGGCCATGCGCGTCGAGGAGCTCGAGCACAGCGAGGTCGAGCGCCGGGCTGCAGCGGCGCCGGCGCTTGCTACTCCGCCGATGCCGAGGGCGCCGGAGGTCGACCTGAGCGAGGTCGAGGTCGACGAGCTCGAGGTCTACGTGCTCGCCCGGCTCGTGGGGCAGCGCTCCGTGGGTCAGGCGGGCAGTCTGCCGTTGGTGATCGAAGACGCGTTCGCGGGTCTGCCCGTCGAGACCACCGAGAAGGCGATCGGCGTGCTCGAGCGGTTCACGGCTGCGTTCCAGCTCATCTACCTCAGCGACGACCCCGAGATCGAGGCCTGGGCTCGCCTGTTCGGGCCGAAGGGGGCGTCGGTGCGCCGTTTCCTGTCGCCGCAATCGCTCTCTGCGACCTGACGGTACGATCGACGTCACTCCAAAGCTCACGGAGGTGACGTGACCCCGATCACCGAGGATGTCGTTCGCCACCTGGCCGGGTTCAAGGGCGATGGCGCGCCCGTCACATCGTGTTACCTCGATGTCGACGGGCGCCGCTACGTTCGCCCACAGGACTACGAGCTCCAGCTCGAGGTGATGATCCGCCAGAAGCGCGACCGCGGGCCCGGCGGGAAGTCGGTCGACGCCGACCTCGGCCGCATCGAGCAGTTCGTGAAGGGTGGGCTCGACCGCTCGCGCACCCGAGGCCTGGCCATGTTCTCCTGCAGCGCGCACGGCTTCTGGCGCGTCATCGAGCTGCCGGTCCCGGTGCACAACCATCTGGCGGTGAACGACACCCCGCACGTGCGTGAGCTCGAGCGGGTGATCGACGAGTACGAGCGTTTCGCGGTCCTGCTGGCCGATCGACAGCGCGCGCGGCTCTTCGTGTTCGAGCTCGGTGAGCTCGTCGACAAGAGCGAACGCTTCGACCAGCTTCCACGCCACGACGACGACCGGGGCGACTGGAAGAAGGATCACGTGCGTGACCACTCCGCGGCTCGTGCCCAGCAGCATCTGCGCCGCGCCGCGCAGGTCGCGTTCGATGTCCACCAGGACGCCGGCTTCGACCACCTCATCATCGGCGCGCCCGACGACATCGCCCGCGAGCTCGAGCGTGAGCTCCACTCCTACCTTCGCGAGCGCATCGCGGCGCGCATCTCCGTTCCGGTGAACGCGCGCGACGACGACATCCGCCTTGCTGCGATGGAGGTCGAGGCGCAGGTCGAGCGGAAGAAGGAGGCGGCCGCCGTCGAGCGGCTGCGCGACGCCGTCGGTGCGGGCAACGGCGGCGTCGCCGGGCTCGACGGGGTGCTGCGTGCGCTCGTGGAGCGTCGCGTCGAGATGCTGCTCGTCTCCGACGACTTCCAGGCACCCGGCTGGCGCTGCCGGTCGTGTGGCTACGTCGGCATGAAGGGCCGGGCGTGCCCCGTCTGTAACCATGCGATGGAGAGGGTCGACGACGTCGTGGAGGAGGCGGTCGAGGAGGCGTTGGCCCAATCCTGTCGAGTCGAAACGTGCAGCCAGAACGCGGACCTCGACGTGCTCGGTCGCATCGGTGCGCTGCTCCGCTTCTGAGCCGACGGTGCTCCGAGCGACGTGACGCAAACGCTCACGCTGGGCCTCGACCTCGGCGGCACCAAGGTGCTCGGCGTGGCCCTGTCGGAACACGGCGAGGTCGTGGCGGAGTGCAGGCAGCCGACGCCGCGCGGAGAGGACGCGCTCATCGACGGGCTGGGCGCGGTGGCGGAGGAGCTGCGCGACGCGACCGCGGCCGCAGGCGAGGTGGCCGCGGTGGGCGTGGGCGCGCCGGGTCTGGTCGACCGCGACGGTGTGTTGCGAGCGGCACCGAACCTGCCCGGCATCGACCAGTTGCCGTTGCGTGCGGGCCTGGCGTCGCGCCTGGGACTGCCCGTGCGCGCCGACAACGACGCGACGTGCGCGGCGTGGGGCGAGCACCAGCTCGGCGCGGCGCGGGGCAAGCAACACGTCGTGGTGGCGACGCTCGGGACAGGCATCGGGGGCGGCATCATCACCGACGGACGGCTCTACCGCGGCGCGAACGGCTTCGCGGGCGAGATCGGCCATACGGTCGTCGAGCCCCACGGACCGCCGTGCCCGTGCGGACAGCGTGGGTGTTGGGAGCGTTACGCGTCGGGGAGCGGGCTGGGCCGCCTGGCGCGCGAGGCCGCCCACGCGGGCCAGGTGCCGCGCGTCCTCGAGCTCGCGGGCGACGATCCCGAGGCGGTGCGCGGCGAGCACGTCACCCGTGCGGCCATCGAGGGTGATGCAGGCGCGCGAGCCGTCTTCGGCCGGTTCGCCTGGTGGCTCGCGCTCGGACTGGCAAACCTCGCCAACGTCTTCGACCCCGAGATGTTCGTGATCGGCGGCGGGCTGGTGGAGGCGGGCGACGTCCTGTTCGAGCCCACCCGCGTGGCGTTCGCCGACCTGGTCGAGGCCGCGGATCGCCGGCCCGTCATCAGCATCGTGCCCGCCGAGCTGGGTGAGCGCGCGGGTGCCATGGGCGCGGCGGCGCTGGCTTGCGCGTCGGACTGACGCTTCCGCAGTTCCGCGACGACGCGGAACAGGCGTTGGCGACCGCGCGCCGAGCGGAGGAGCTGGGCCTCGACGGTGTGTTCGTCTTCGACCATCTCTGGCCCATCGCCCGACCCGACGACCCCGCGCTGCAGTCGCGCGTCCTGCTCGGCGCGCTCGCGGTCGAGACCACCCGGGTCGTGCTCGGTCCGCTCGTCGCGCGGGTCTCGCTGCTCGCCAACGCGGTGCTCACCCACGAGATGGAGACGTTGCACCGCATGCTCGCTGATCGCCTGATCGTCGGCCTCGGCACCGGCGATTCGCTGAGCCGCTCCGAGAACGAGCGGGCGGGGGTGCCCTTCCCTTCGGTGGCCGACCGGGTGGCCGACCTGGAGGACTGTTGCCGGCGCCTCCGTGCCGTCGGGGCTCGAATCTGGGTGGGCGGCAACTCGGCGCGGTTGCGGTCGACGGCCGCGCGCGAGGCCGACGGCTGGAACGGGTGGTCGACGGGCGCGCAGGATTTCGCGGCGGACGCGATCGACGTGCTCGAGCGGGCGCGCGCGGCCGGCCGGCGGGTGGAGGTCACCTGGGGCGGGCAGGTGCTGATCGGGCGCACCACCGCCGCGGCCGCGGCCAAGCTCGAGCGGCACGGCCCCCGCGCCGGTTTGGTGCACGGCACCGTCGACGACCTACGGCGCCACTTCGACGCGCTCGCTGCGGTAGGCGCCACATGGGCGATCTGCTCCCCGCTCGACACGGGTCCCGGCTCCGACGCCGTGCAAATGGTGGCCGAGGCGCGCGACAGCTCGCACTAGCCTTTCGCCATGAGCGAGAACCGCAGCGAAGCGGAGGATCGCAGATCGCATCCGTTCGAGTTCCGCCGGATCAACGCGTTGCCGCCGTACGTCTTCACCATCATCGACGGGTTGAAGGTGGCCGCCCGCCGGGCCGGCGACGACGTCATCGACCTGGGCTTCGGCAACCCCGACATCCCGTCGCCCGACATCGCGGTCGAGAAGCTGGCCGAGGCGGCGCGCAACTCGCGCAACCACCGCTACTCGGCCAGCCGCGGCATCCCCAAGCTCCGTCAGGCCGTCACCGACCTCTACAGCCGGCGCTTCAACGTCGAGGTCGACCCCGACACCGAGGTGGTCACGACCATCGGGGCCAAGGAGGGACTCTCGCACCTCATGTGGGTGCTGTTGGCCCCGGGTGACGCGGCGATCGTGCCGTCCCCGTCCTATCCCATCCACATCTACGCCCCTCTGTTCGCGGGTGCCGAGGTGCAACGGGTGCGCCTCGGGCCGGGGGAGAACTTCCTCGAGAACGCGCTCGAGACGTGGGAGAACACCTGGCCCCGCCCGCGCGTCATCCTGTTGTCGTTCCCGCACAACCCCACCACGGCGTGCGTCGACCTCGAGTACATGCAGCGACTCGTCGACTTCGCCCGCGGCCATGATGTCGTCCTCGTGCACGACTTCGCCTACTCCGACACGGCGTTCGACGGCTACCAGCCGCCGTCGATCCTGCAGGTGCCCGGGGCGAAGGACGTGGCGGTCGAGCTCTACACGCTCACGAAGTCGTTCTCGATGGCTGGCTGGCGCGTCGGCTTCTGCGTCGGCAACGCGGCCATCGTCGCCGCGCTCACCAAGCTGAAGAGCTATCTCGACTACGGCACGTTCCAACCGATCCAGATCGCAGCCATCGTCGCCATGAACGAGGCCTCCGACTATCCCAAGCACGTGAACGAGATCTACTGGGGGCGCCGCGACGCGTTGTGCGACGGCCTCAACCGCATCGGCTGGGAGATCGAGAAGCCCAAGGGCACGATGTTCGTGTGGGCGCCGATCCCCGAGCCCTACCGGGAGATGGGCTCGATCGAGTTCGCATCGTTCCTCGTGAAAGAAGCGCTGGTGGCGACGTCACCGGGAATCGGCTTCGGGCCGGGCGGCGAGGGTTACGTGCGCTTCGCCCTGATCGAGAACGAACACCGCATCGGACAGGCCGTGCGCACGTTGCGCCGCGCGCTCACGAAGCTGTAGCGCGCGCCGCGTGACAACGCTCGCAGGCAAGGTCGCGCTCGTCACCGGAGGCGCGTCGGGCATCGGTGAGGCGACCGTCCGCCGGTTGGTTGCGGAAGGCGCGACCGTCGCGATCGTGGACACAAACGACGAGCGCGGCGCCGCGCTCGCCGGAGAGCTCGGCGCGCGCTTCGTCCGCGCCGACGTCGCGGAGCCCGCAGACTGGCGGAGCGTCGTCGACGACGTGTGCTCCGCGCTCGGCGGCCTCGACCTCGCCCACCTCAACGCGGGCACCTCGATCGGTCAGCCCGACATCGCGGCGCTGTCCGACGACGACTACCGCCGCATCATGCGCGCCAACGTCGACGGCGTCGTGTTCGGCCTGCGCGCCGTCGTGCCCGCCATCGCCGCGCGCGGCGGGGGGGCGGTGGTGGTGACCGCGTCGCTCGCCGGGCTCATCCCCATCGCGTTCGATCCTGTCTACGCGCTGACGAAGCACGGCGTCGTCGGCCTGGTGCGCAGCGTCGCCCCCACGCTGGCCGAGCAGCGCATCACCGTGAACTGCGTCTGCCCGGGCCTCACCGACACACCGCTCATCAGCGGTGCCCGCGACCGGTTGGAAGCGGTCGGCTTCCCGCTCATCCCGCCCCCGACATCGCCGCCGCGGTCGTGGCGTGCATGACGGGCGAGGCCTCGGGCGAGGCCTACGTCTGCCAAGCCGGCCGGCCACCGATCGCCTTCGAGTTCCACGGCGTGCCCGGACCGCGCGGTGGCGCCCGACCGCCCGAAGGCCTGCGCGGCGTCGACGTGTGAAGGGTCGCGGGCGCGCGTCAGCGCCCGAGCAGTCCCTCGAGGCAGAAGGCCACCGCGGCGTCGGCCACCTCGTCACCGGCCACGTTGCGCTCGTGGATGAACGTGCGGGCGAGGTGCACGGCGACGCCGAGGGTGGCGTGGCTGAGCACGTACGGGTCCGCGTCGCGGATGCGACCCTCGACGATCCCTTCCTTCACATGGCGCACGACGTCGTTGACGGCCACGTCCTGACCGCGCCGCAGCGCCGGCGCGAACCGTTCCTCGGTGGCCGCGAACTGGAAGAGGTTGAACAGCGATCGATGCTCCGCGAACCACGCCATCGAGGCGCGGATGCCGAGCTCGATGCGCTTCACCGGATCGGGCTCCTCGCCGATGGCGAGCTGCTGACGGCGACGCAGCTGTCGCTGGGCGTCGCGCAGGATCTCGAGGAAGAGCTCCTCCTTCGAGCTGAAGTACCAGTAGAAGACGCCCTTGCCGACTCCGAGCCCCTGCACGATCTCGGCGACCGACGTGGGGTGGTAGCCGTTCTCGGCGAACCGCGTGGTCGCGAACTCCATGAGCTGGCGACGGCGGTCACGACCACGGGCCGTCAGGCGGCGGTTCACCTGCCCGACGGTAGGGAGCACTTGACCAGCCGGTCAAGGTGACGCCTCGGGGGAGCAGACGGCCATCGCGTGCGAATGCGCGGGCCGGCGGTCGGGTGCCGCGGGTTAGGCTCCGGGCCGTGGCCTACTGGCTGTTCAAAGCGGTCGTCTCCCCCTTGCTCCGCTTCTTCTTCCGCGTGCGCGTCGAGGGGCTCGAGCACATCCCCGCCGACTCTGCGGCCATCCTCGCCAGCAACCACGTCTCCTTCTCCGACTCGATCTTCCTCCCCATGGTGCTCCGACGCCGGGTCACGTTCGTGGCCAAGGCCGAGTACTTCGACGATCCCAAGACCGCGTGGTTCTTCCGCGCCATGGGCCAGATCCCGATCCGACGCGAGGGCGGCTCGGCATCATCCGGCGCGCTGGCGGCGGCCAACGAGGTGCTTCAGTCCGGCGGGCTCTTCGGGATCTATCCCGAGGGCACACGATCGCCCGACGGACGCCTGTACAAGGGCCATACAGGCGTGGCCCGCCTCGCGCTCAACTGTGGCGTGCCCGTCCTGCCGGTGGCGATGATCGGCACCCGCGAGGCGCAGCCCATCGGCCAGGTGATGCCACGCCTGTTCATGCCGATCACGGTGAGGATCGGCAAGCCCTTGCGGTTCGACCGCCTCGCGGGGCGGGCCGACGACCCCAAGGCCCTGCGCCAGATCACCGACGAGGTCATGTTCGACCTCCGGGCCCTGTCCGGCCAGGACTACGTGGACCGCTACGCGAAGCGCAAGGCGGACGACGGCCCCGAGACCGCACAGATCGCATCGCTCCCCGTAATCGACGACCGTCCGCTCGTGGCCGCGGGCTAGGCCGGAACTCACAACAACGTCGCGGGCACGAAATCTCGCGTTCACATACGGTCGGTACCCTCCAGCGCATGGAGACCTTCGTCGTTCGCCTGTGGTTGCCCGACCGGCCGGGCGCGCTGGGGGCGGTGGCGAGTCGCATCGGCGCGGTGCGCGGCGACGTCGTGGGCATCGACATCCTCGAGCGGGGCGCGGGGCGGGTCATCGACGAGCTCGTCGTCGAGCTACCCGACGCCCACCTCGTCTCGACGCTCGTCGCGGAGATCAGGGAGGTCGACGGGGTCGACGTGGAAGACGTGCGGCCCTCCACGGAGCACGTCCTCGACGCTCGTCTCGACGCGCTGGAGACGGCCGAGGTGCTCGTGAGGGCGACGTCGGTCGACGAGGTGTGCGAGAGCCTCGTGGCCCACGCTGCGCGCGACTTCGAGGCGCAGTGGTGTGTGCTCACGGGGTTCGATGCCGCCGAGCCGTCGGTGGCGATCGGCGCGCCTCCCGCGGGGGCGTGGCTGCGCGCGTTCGTCGCCGGCAGCCGCTACTCGGTGGGCATGCTCCCCGTCGACGACGGCCCGGGCCAGGACGAGACCGGAGAACAGGGCCCGAGCGGCCCGCAGAGCGGGGAACAGGGCCCCGACGACGTGGCCTGGGCACCGCTGCCGGCGGCCGAGCGCGCCCTGGTGCTCGGGCGCAAGGGGCGCCCCCTGCGCACGCGTGAGCGCGGTCAGCTGGCGGCGCTGGCGCGCATCGCGGACCACCGGTGGCGCCAGATCGAGCTGGCGTCCTACGCCACCCAGCCCCGCGAGCGTTCGACCGCGCGCCGCCAGCCCGCGTGACGGGCGTCGGCCACTGACGCGGGCACGGCCGGCGTGAACTCGGCGTCGAGCTTCCAGTGGTGCGCGACCTCGTCGAGCGTCGACCACACGCCTGCCGCCAGTCCGGCGAGGTAGGCCGCGCCGAGCGCGGTGGTCTCCTGCACCGCCGGGCGTCGCACGGGCGCTTGGAGCTGGTCGGCCTGGAGCTGCAGCAGGAGATCGTTGGCCGACCCGCCGCCGTCGGCGCGCAGGCCGGCGAGATCGTGCCCTGCCGCCGCGCTCATCGCCTCGACGACGTCGCGCGTCTGGTACGCCATCGACTCCAGCACGGCTCGGGCCAGGTGGGCGCGACCCGTCCCGCGGGTGAGGCCCACGACGGTGCCCCGCGCGTACGGGTCCCACCACGGGCTGCCGAGCCCCGTGAACGCAGGCACGAGGTAGACGCCTTCGGTGCTGTTCACGCTCGCCGCCAGCGCTTCGACGTCGGCTGCCTGGTCGATGAGGCCGAGACCGTCGCGCAGCCACTGCACCGCCGCGCCGGTGACGAAGATGGCTCCCTCGAGGACGTAGGCGAGGGTGCCGTCGGCGAGCTCCCAGCCGACGGTGGTGAGCAGGCCCTCCACGGGCTCGGGATGCCGCGCGCCGACGTTCATCAACACGAACGAGCCGGTGCCGTAGGTGTTCTTGGCCATCCCCGGCTCGAAGCAGGCCTGACCGAAGAGCGCGGCCTGCTGGTCGCCGGCGATACCGCTCACCGCGATGCCGTCGACGGTCGTGCCGAAGGGCCCACTCGACGGTCGCACATCGGGGAGGCACGTCATCGGCACGCCGAAGAGATCGCACAGCTCGGCGGACCAGGCGCGTGCGCCGATGTCGTAGAGCAGCGTGCGACTGGCGTTCGACGGGTCGGTGGCGTGCACGGGACTGCCGGTGCCGGCGGTCAGGTTCCACAGCAGCCAGGAGTCGACCGTGCCGAATGCGAGGTCGTCATCGGCTTGGACACCGCCCTGCGTCAGCAGCCACTCGAGCTTGGTCGCGGAGAAGTAGGGGTCGAGCACGAGGCCGGTCGTGCGCCGCACGAGGTCGAGCTTCCCGGCTTCGCGCAGCTCGTCACAGCGCGCCGCGGTCCTGCGGTCCTGCCACACGATGGCACGATGGCGGGGCGCACCGGTGCGGCGGTCCCACACCACCGCGGTCTCCCGCTGGTTGGTGATGCCGATCGCGGCCACCGGCCGGTCGAGCTCGGCACGCAGGTCGGCCATGGTGGCCTGTACCGCTTCCCAGATCTCGAAGGGGTCGTGCTCGACCCACCCCGGCTCAGGGAAGTGCTGGGTGAACTCCCGGTACTTCCATCCACACGGTGTCCCCGAGTCGTCGACCGCGAACGCGCGGACACCCGTGGTGCCCGCGTCGATGGCGATGACGACCGCGCTTCCAGCCATGCTGGGCTGCGAGGCTACTGCGCGGGGACCGCTGATCAGCGAGGCGCCGTCAGCAAGGCGCCGTCATCGAGCGTGGTCGAAGAGGTCGATCACGTCCGCGCCGCCGCGCCTCAGCCGGGCACGGGCGCGATCGAGCCACGACGGTCGCGGCGGCGCCGGTTCGCGGTCGGGCAGCGCCGCGGCCAAGCCGTCGACGAGCGCGTGCACGAGCCCGGGCGCGTCACGCACGGCCAACCGGAAGGTGCCCGTGCACTGGTCGGTCTGCCAGAGGCTGAGAACGACCAGACCGCGATCGGGATGACGGGTGACCTGCATGCGTCGGACGGGCGTGCGCTCGTCGACGAACCACGTGCGGGCCACCGGTACTGTCAGCTTCTCCGCCACGACCATGACTCTCTCGCGTCGCTCGTGTCCAGGGGTCAGGTGGGCACGAGCACCTCCGCGTGCACCGGGCCGAGCGGGTTCCCCAGCGCCATCGCTGCCGCGTGGCTTAGGTCGAGCACCCAGTCCGCGTGGTACGGGCCGCGGTCGTTGACCGTGACGAGGACCTGGCGCCCGTGTGCGGAGACCAGCAGCAAGGTGCCGAACGGCAACGTCCGGTGCGCGCACGTCCAGCCCTCCATGTCGTAGATGGCACCGCTCGCGGTCGGGCGGCCGTCGAAGCCCGGGCCGTACCAGGAGGCCGTACCCTCGATCACCTCACCGGTCGGGTGGAGGCCGGCAGGGACGCCGTCCCGCGGTCCGAATGGGAACCGGGCCATCAGCTCCTGCTGGGACCGCGTGGCGTGCACGTGGTCGGCAGCCGGACGACCGACACCCGAGCGTGCGGCCTGGAGCGCGGTGGCCGCGGCGCGGCGGGACGCAGCCGCCTGCATCGCCGCCCGGTCGGCGGCGTCCATCTGGTCCCGCAGCGCGATCGTCGCCTCCAGCTCACCCCGCACTCGATCGAGCTCGCCGAGCGCGGCTCTCGACGCGTCGCGCGCCGCATCGGCTCGCCGGCCGGCTCCCTCGTCGGCCGCCCGTGCCGCCCGTAACGCGTCGATGGCGCGGCGATCGCGCCGGAACGACAGCTCGAGGTACACGTTGGGCCGGCCGAGCGCCTCCGCGCTGCGGCCGAGACCGTGCATGTAGGCGTAGACGGCCCGGTCGCGGGTGGCGTGGCGGGCGTCGGCCAGGCGGGCGTCGGTGCGGCCGCGCCGCTGTTGGGCGACGACCACGGCCGCCTGGTTCCGTTCCGCCCGATCGGTCAGCTCGGCGATGCGGGCGATGAGCGCGCCGCGGCGGGCCTGGAGGACGGTCGCCGGCGCGGGCGCGGCCCAGCCCGCGCCGTCGCTGACGATCACAACGGACAGCGCCAGAAGGGAGAGCACCATGAGGGACAGCGCGCTCACGCAGACAAGGCGGGCGAGGGGGCACCGCCCCGCGACGACACAGCGCATCGCTAACGTGATCGGCGCTGACGACGGCCGGGTTGACCCAGGGGGTGCACGACATGCGAGTGGGACTGCTCACCGGTGGGGGCGACTGCCCGGGGCTCAACGCGGTCATCCGGGCGGTGGTGCGGCGGGGCGAGGGTCACTACGGCGACGAGCTGGTCGGCTTCGCCGACGGGTGGCGAGGCGTGATAAAGGGGGCGACGATACCCCTCGACGTCGAGCGCTGCCGCGGCATCCTGCCGAGGGGTGGCACCATCCTCGGCACCTCGCGCACCAACCCGTACAAGGTCGAGGGCGGAGTCGACCAGGCGATGGCGACCCTGCGCGAGCAGCGCGTCGACGCGCTCGTGGTCATCGGCGGCGAGGACACGCTCGGTGTGGCCCACAAGCTGTCGGCCGAAGGGGTGAGCGTCGTCGGCGTTCCGAAGACGATCGACAACGACCTCTCGGCCACTGAGGTCACCTTCGGGTTCCACACCGCCGTGCAGATCGCGACCGACGCCATCGACCGGCTCCACACCACGGCCGAGTCGCACGATCGGGTGATCGTGTGCGAGGTGATGGGAAGGCACGCGGGCTGGATCGCCACCTATGCCGGCATCGCGGGCGGGGCGGCCGAGATCCTCGTTCCCGAGGAGCCGTTCGACATCGAGCGAGTGTGCGACGACCTCAAGCGGCGCCACGAGAAGGGCCGCTTCGCGTCGATCGTGGTCGTGGCCGAGGGTGCGGTGCCCAAGGAGGGCACGATGGCGGTGCAGTCCGGCGAGGTCGACCAGTTCGGTCATGTTCGCCTCGGCGGCATCGGCAACCTGCTCGCGGAGGAGATCGAGAAGCGCACCGGCTTCGAGTCGAGGGTGACGATCCTGGGCCACGTCCAGCGGGGCGGCACACCGACCGCCTTCGACCGGGTTCTGGCCACCCGGTTCGGTGTGGCCGCCATCGACGCGGTGCACGACGGCTCCTTCGGGCAGATGGTGGCGCTGCGGGCCGACC
Organism: Actinomycetota bacterium; assembly: GCA_005888325.1. Lineage (NCBI taxonomy): Bacteria > Bacillati > Actinomycetota > Actinomycetota bacterium. The sequence goes on along the minus strand of VAWU01000021.1, from coordinate 29,702 downwards.
GGATCGTGCGGGTGCCGCTCGCCGAGGCCGTCCTCGAGCTCAAGACCGTCGACCCCGAGCTGCTCCACGGCGTGGCCGAGGTGTTCTTCCGCTGAGCGAGCACCGAAGCGAAGCGGAGGCGCGCAGCTCCATGAGCACACGGCGGTGCGGCAACCGAGGCACGAGGGTGGTGCACCGCTGAGCGAGCCGAGGATCTCTGTCGCGCTCGACTGCGGCGATGTCGAGCGTCAGGCCGAGTTCTGGGGCGCCGCGCTCGGGTACGACCGGCTCTTCGCCGAGGCGCAGTACGTGGTGCTGGGGCCGCGCTCGGGGCCGGCCCCTCGTCTCGTGCTGCAGCAGGTGCCGGAGGCGAAGGCGGGCAAGAACCGCCTCCATCTCGACCTGCACGTCCGCGCCATGGGCCCCGAGGTGGCCCGGCTCGAGGCCATCGGGGCTCGTCCGCTCGGCACCCCGTTCGACGAGTGCGGCTGCCACTGGCAGGTGATGAACGACATCTTGGGCAACGAGTTCTGCGTCTGCGAGGACGACGCGTAGCGCTACCCGGCGGGTCTCGTTCGCCAGTCCGGGTGCAGGCCCCGCTCGAGCGCGAAGCGCTGCGCGCTCACTGTCGTGCCGTTCAGCGCGCGTGCTTCGTCGGCGGGCGCGGTCGCCAGCCACGTGACGACCGCGGCGGGCACCGACGGTGGGGCCCCGCGGTACACGCCTTCGAAACCGAGCTCGGCCTGGTTGACCGCCATGCGCTCGGTGAGCACGTAGCCGGGCTCGACGTTGAACGCACGGATGCCGCGCGGGCCCAGCTCGACGGCGAGGACCCCCGCCATGCGGTGGAACGCGCCCTTCGACATCGCGTAGCCCATGCCCCAGCCTCCTTGCCCAGCCGGCGCGGGTGGGTCGGCGGTGGCGACCGCCGAGGTGATGTTGACGATCGTGCCGTCGCCCCGCTCGAGCATCGGGGGAACCACGAGCTTCGCCAGCACGAACTGGGCGACAACGTTGGCCTCGAGCTTGGTCTCGAGCAGCGCGACCGACAGGTCGAGGAAATGGTCCATGCTGCCGGCGCCGGTGTGCACCGCGTTGTTCACGAGCACATCGATGTGGCCCCATTCGTCGAGCACCCGCGCCACCCCGCGTTCGAGCGACGGTCGGTCGAGGAGGTCCATGGTGACCTCGAGGGCGCGCCGGCCCGACTGCTCGATCAGCAGCGCCGTGGCCTCGAGGCTGCCGGGGATGACGCGGCCGCCGTGCTCGTCGTCGCGCGCGTCACCCTCACGCCGGGTGCGCGCCGCGACGGCAACGTCGAAGCCGGCCGCGGCCAGCTGCACGGCTGTGGCCTTGCCGATGCCTCGGCTGGCCCCGGTGACGAGGGCGACCTTGGGCTCCACGGGTGCGTCAGTATGACGCCGTGGACGACGACATTCATCCCTTCACCATCGACGTGCCGCAGTCCGTGCTCGACGACCTGCGGGCGCGGCTGACCCACGCCCGCTTCCCGGCCCAGATCGACGGGGCGGATTGGGACTACGGCACCGAGCGCGACTACCTGCAGGAGCTGTGCCGCTACTGGCGCGACGACTACGACTGGCGGCGGGCCGAGGCGGAGCTCAACCGCTTCCCACAGTCCACCACGACGATCGACGGCCAGCGCATCCACTTCGTCCATGCCCGCTCACCCGAGCCCGACGCGCTGCCGCTCGTCGTGACCCACGGGTGGCCCGGCTCGATCGCCGAGTTCACCAAGATCATCGGCCCCTTGCGCGACCCTGCGTCGCACGGCGGCGATCGGGCGGCCGCGTTCCACGTCGTCTGCCCCTCGCTCCCGGGCTACGGCTTCTCCGGGCCCACGCACGAGAGGGGATGGGACACCCGGCGCATCGCATCGGCGTTCGCGGAGCTCATGGCCCGTTTGGGCTACGACCGTTACGGCGCGCAAGGGGGCGACTGGGGCGCGATGGTCTCGACCCAGCTCGCGCTCCTCGACCCCGCCCACGTGTGTGGCATCCACGTCAACCTCGTGATCGCGGGCCCACCCCCGGGCGACGATCTATCGCAGCTCACCGATCGCCAGTTGGCCGCGCTGAGCGATGTCGACCGTCACCTGAAGGAGGGCTCCGCCTACGCGCAGATCCAGGGAACGCGACCCCAGACCATCGGGTACGCGCTCGACGACTCACCCGTCGGCCTGGCCGCGTGGATCGTCGAGAAGTTCCGCGCGTGGAGCGACTGCGACGGCGACATCGAACGCAGGTTCACCAAGGACGAGCTGCTCACCAACCTCATGCTCTACTGGGTGACGGCCACCGGGCACTCGGCCGGACGCCTCTACTACGAAACGATGAAGTCCGGGCGCTTCGGGCTGGGAGGCGATCCCCGAGTCGAGATCCCGACCGGGTGCGCCGTCTTCCCGCGCGAGATCACCCGGCCGCCCCGCAGCTGGGCGGAGACCCGTTACAACGTCACCCACTGGACGGAGATGCCGGCGGGCGGCCACTTCGCCGCCATGGAGGAGCCCGAGCTCCTCGTCGACGACGTGCGCGCGTTCTTCGGCTCGTTGCGATGACGGGACACGACGACCGGGACGCTGTCACCAAGCTCGTCTTTCGTTACGCGGAGCTGGTCGACGAGGGCGCATACGCGGCGGTGGCCCGACTCTTCGAGCACGCCACCTTCCGAGCGGTGGTCGGCACCGAGGTGTACACGCGCACCGGCGCCGACCAGGTGCGCGAGCAGTTCGAGCACATGGTGATCACCTACGACGGTGTCCCCTGCACGAAGCACGTGACGACGAACGTGGTGGTCGAGGTGGACGATCGCGGACGGACTGCAGTCTCGCGGTCGTACTACAGCGTGCTGCAGGCCCGGCCCGATCTTCCGTTGCAGGTGATCATCGCCGGTCGCTACCACGACGCTTTCGCGGAGGTCGACGGCGAGTGGCGGTTCACCGACCGCCTCATCTTCTCCGACCTGGTGGGCGACCTCAGCCACCATCTGCGGCAGAACCCGCTGTAGCGGGCACGACAGCTAGAGGATCTTCCCGGTCTTCAACGGGTTGAGCGGCGAGTCGACCAGGAGCTTCCCGCGCCAATCGAGGACGAGGCCCTGCCCGCGCTGGTGCCAGCGTGCCACCTCGGGGTCGTCGTCGAACGCCTCCTGCGCGGCCGCCCACGCCTCCCACGTGTCGATCGCCCAGATCACGACCGCCTCGGAGTCGTTCACCATCGCGGTGCGGTACGCGCCCACCAGTCGCAACCCGATGCGACGGGCGACCGGCAGCCATTCCTGCTCGAGCGCCGAGAGGTAGTCGCGCGCCCGGCCCGGCGCGATCGACACCAGCTCGTGGTAGTAGACCTCGCCGCCGATGCCCTGGGCCAAGGCTTCTTCCAGCGTCGGCGCGTACGGCGCGGGCACGAGCACCCGGTCGTAGCCGCCCCGACGGTACGCCGCCGCCTCCGCCCACCACTTCGCGAGCGCGGGGTCCTGCAGGGTGGGGTGGCTGAACTCGTGGCGGAAGTTGGCGGCGAGGCCCGACCAGCCGTCGATCTCCCAGAGGTTCACCGTCTCGGGCCAGCGTTCGGTGCTGCCGACCGTCGCCCAGACGCCGACGCACAGCAGGTTCCTCTCCTCGCGTCCGATTGGGCCCCAGTTGGCTGTCATGTGGTGCATGTAGCGGGCGCGGTTCTGGCCGGTGATCTCGATGAGCTCGTGGATGTAGATCTTCGGGTTGGCCACCGCGGGAAGGTAGCCGACGACGCCCTCCGGCTCCGCCGCCTCCGACGCCCTAACCTCGCCCCATGCTGCTCGAAGGACGCGTCGCCGTCGTCTCCGGGGTCGGCCCCGGCATGGGCCGCGACATCTCGCTCGCGCTGGCCGGCGCGGGCGCCGACCTGGTGCTGGGCGCGCGCACCTCGTCCGCGCTGGAGGCGGTTGGGGAGCAGGTCGAAGCGCTGGGTCGACAGGTGCGGTGCGTCCCCACCGACATCACCGACCCCGACCAGTGCCGGCGGCTGGTCGACGCGGCGAGCGGTCTCGGGCGCGTCGACGTGCTGGTGAACAACGCCTTCGCCGAGGAGGACTGGCGCCGGTTCGACGGCTTCGACGTCGAGCGTTGGCGCCTTCCGTTCGAGGTCAACGTGTTCGGCACCTTGCGGCTCTCGCAGGCGGCCGTGCCCCACATGAGGGCGGGGGGTGGCGGGTCGATCGTCATGATCACCACCTTGTCGATCCACATGGTGAACCCCGTGCTGGGCGGCTACGCGGCATCGAAGCGGTCGCTCACGTCGGCCGCGCAGGCCATGGCACGCGAGCTCGGCGCGCACGCGATCAGGGTCAACTGCGTCGCCCCGGGCCACATCTGGGGCCGGTCGTTGCAGCACTACTTCGAGTTCCTGGCCGAGCGGCGCGGCGTCACCGCCCAGGCTGTCTACGACGAGATCGCGGCTACGACCGCGCTGAACCACATCGCCACATCGGAGGAGATCGCACGTGTCGTCCTCTTCTTCGCGTCCGACCTGTCGCGCGTCATCACCGGCCAGACGCTCGATGTGAACTGCGGCCGGACATTCAGTTGACAGGAGACCAGATGCTGCTGCAGGACAAGGTCGCGGTTGTGTCCGGCGTGGGCCCCGGCCTGGGCAAGGAGATCGCACTCGCGCTGGTGCGCGAGGGCGCGAGCGTGGTGATGGGCGCCCGCACCGAGGCCTACCTGCGGGAGCTTGCCGACGAGATCGACCGCGCCGGTGGTCAGGTGGCCTTCGCCCCGACCGACATCACCGACGTCGAGCAGTGCCGGCGGTTGGTGGGGACCGCGGTGGACCGCTTCGGCCGCGTCGACGCGCTCGTGAACAACGCGTTCGTACCGGACGCGTTCGAGCTGTTCGAGGACGTCGACCTCGACAAGTGGCGCCACATCTTCGATGTCAACGTGTTCGGGTCGCTGCAGCTGACAAAGGAGGTGATCGGCCCGATGAAGGCTCAGGGCGGCGGGTCGATCGTCTTCATCAACTCCATGGTCATCCGCAAGATCCTTCCCCATCAGGGCGGTTACGCGGCGTCCAAGGGCGCGCTGATGACTGCTGCCCAGGTCCTCGCGAAGGAGCTCGGGCCCCACCGCATCCGGGTCAACTCGGTGGTGCCCGGCTGGATGTGGGGCCCCTCGGTGGAGGGATTGTTCCAGTGGCGGGCAAGGAAAGGGCCCTCGGTGCAGGAGCAGTACGACGCCGTCGCCAAGGACATCCCGCTCGGGCTGATCCCGCCCGACGACGACTGCGCGAACGCGGTCGTCTTCTTCGTGTCCGACCTCGCCGCGGTGGTGACCGGACAGGCCCTCGACGTCAACGGTGGTGAGGTCTTCCACTGACGCGGTCGACGAGGCCCCACGCCAAGGCCGTGGCGGCGTCGATCCGGCGACCGGACAGCGCCAGCCAGGCCGTGCGGTGCCGGCCGATGCGCCGGGGCAGGCTGACGGTGCCGCCCGCGCCGGGCACGAGGCCGAAGGCCACCTCGGGCAGTTGGAAGTGCGCGTCGTCGGTGGCGGTCACGTCACGGGCGAACGCGGCCAGCTCGATGCCGGCCCCGATGCACGCGCCGTGCAGCGCGACCGACGTGCGGCCCGCGCACTGAGCGAGCCACCAGGCCGGGCTGCGCGTCATGCGCACGAGGTGGGCGGTGGCCGGGTCGGGCAAGCTGCCGAACTCGTCCAGGTCGCCGCCACTGCAGAACGAGGGTCCGGCGCCATCGACGCGCACCTCGGCGACCGAGGGGTCGGCGACGACGGTGCGGAGGGTCGCGACGAGCTCGTCGCGCATCGCGGCGCCGAAGGCGTTGTGCACGGTCGGGCGGTTGAGTGTGACATGGACGCGTGCGCCATCGCGGGAGACGATCAGCGCCGGCTCGACTTGCGAGTGCGCGCGACCCGCGGGGCGTGCGGCCAGCCAGCGCGCGAACTCGGGGCCGGCCTGCAACATCGAGTACACCGTCGATTCGGCGAACAGGCCCCTCCACACGTCGAGGGCTTCGCCCACGCGCAGGAGCTGCGCGAGCGCGAGTGAAGCCACGGGACTGCGCCGGACCGCTGCGGTGAGATCGTCGACCTCGTCCTCCGTGACCACCACGTCGAAGGGCGCGACCCACGCCGGCGCTCGTTCCGGCAATGGTCCGGGAGCGACGGCCACCGTCACACAGGGGAGCGTCCGCAGGGTCGCCGCCACCGCGCCCAGCTCGACGGTCCCGCCGGTCGCATCGACGACGAACGCCTCGGAGCCGCCGAGGTCCTCGAGGGCGAACGGCGAACGCAGCAGGTCGAGAGCCGCGTCCGGCGTGAGCGCCATCGGCGCGGACAGTAGTCTCCGGCCCCGACCGCCATGGCGAAGCCCCACCTCCTCTTCCTGTGCACCGGCAACGCGGCGCGATCGGTGATGGCGGGTGCCATCGCCGCCCAGGTCGTGCCCGAAGCGCGCGTGACGACGGCAGGCACCTTGGTGGTCGAGGGTCAGCCGATGAGCATGCGCACGCGCCGCGCGCTGTCGGCCATCGGCATGAACGCCGACGGTCACCGCAGCCGCCAGCTGCGCGACACCGATCTCGCCGACGTCGACGTGATCGTCGCGTTCGCGGCCGAGCACGTGCACTATGTACGCCGCACCCATCCCGAGGCGGCGGGCCGTACGGCGACGCTCAAGCGACTCGTCCGCGAGCTTCCGGGCGCCGAAGGGACTCTGGCGGACCGGCTGGCCGGCCTCGACCTTGCGAACGCGACGCTCGAGCCCTGGGAGGACGTCATCGACCCCGCGGCCGGCGACCAGTTCATCTTCAACCAGTGCGCGGAGGAGATCCTCGACCTGCTCCGCCGGCTGGCTGCGGAGGTGGCCGGAGCGCGCGGAACGGGCTAGCTCGGCTAGCGGCGCGGCGTCATGTCGAGGTCGGGGGGCGGCATCTCGGGGATCTTCCAGCGCAGGTACGGCTTGTCGTACACGTCGTGATAGGCGTTGGCCGCGTCGACCATCGCCTCGAACGCCGCGTCGAACGCGTCCCAGTCCTCGGTGTCGATGGCCTTGCGGACGGCCGCCACCTCTTCGTCGATGAACTTCGTCATGTTGTCCACGTACTTCGGCCGGAGGAACGCCCCCTTCTCCATGAGGTTCACCGCCTCCTTCAACTGAAAGGTGGCGAGCGGCCGGTTACGGGCCTTGCCCGCGTAGTAGCACTTCCAGATCCGGCTGCCGACGAGCGGCATGATCTCGGCCATCCCCGGCATGAGGTGTCCGAGCTCGTCGAGGCTGAACGTGCCCTTGCCGGTGTCGATGACGTGTTCGTGGTCGGACATGGTCGGGGACACTAGCGACTGGCACGGCGAGCTCGTCGCTCCTAGCCTCTCAGCCACCTGCGACCTTGGAGGGGCCGATGCAGAGGGGGGAGCTCAGCGCGTCGTTGACGCGCGGCGCAGCGTCGGCGGCGGAGACGAGGGTGACCCTCGAGGACACCCCGCTCGAGGACGCGACCGTGGTCATGGCCCGCCGGCGGCGAGCGGTCATCGTGGGCCTCGGCGTCCTGACCGTGCTGCAGGCGGCCGACGTGTTCGCCACGTGGGCGCTGCTGGCCAACGACGAGGCCGAGCTCAACCCCGTGGCCCGGGCGCTCATCGGCTCAGGGGGAGCGATCGTCGTGAAGTTCGCCATCATCGGCGCCCTGCTCGCACTGGTGCTCTCCCGGCCCGTCGTGCGGATGGGCTTCGTCTGCAGCGTGTGGGCCGTCACCGGGATCTACCTGGCCGTCGTGGCCATGAACCTCTACAGCCTCCACCTGGTGGGCGGGCTGGGCTGACTCGGCGGGGCTCAGCTCGGGGTGACCGTCCTCGATCGCGCCGAGTTGGCCGCGTCGTCCACCGCCCGCACCGAGAAGCTGGTGGTGCCCGGGGGAACCGCGATCGTCTGCGTCGAGCCCGCCGCACCCGAGGGTGTGACGTTGACGGTCGAGTTGCTCGGCTGATAGGTCACGACGTACTTGGTCACCGTGCCGGTGTACCAGTCGTCCCCGGGCGCGGTGAACGTGGCCGACGCGCCACCGGTCCACGACGGGTTGCGGATCACACCGGGCGGGCGCGTGTCGACACCGTAGCGACCCGTGTTCCGCTCGTCGTGGCTGGAGTGCCACCACTGGTTGTTCGCGCTGGAGAGGCCGGGCGTGTTCCAGACGAACAGGTAGCCCTCGCGCGTGAGCATCACCAGCTCGGTGTCGCCATCGGCGTCGAGGTCGCCCGCTGTCGGTGACCCGAGGCTCCACCCGGTGAAGAACTTCGGGAACCCGGTCGCCTGCGTGCCACTGGTCGTGTAGCCGTGGAGGGCCGAGGAGTCTCCCGCGTTGATGAGCTCGGGCGCGCCGTCGCCGGTGACGTCGGTGATGACCGGCGCGCCGAGGAAGTCGAGCCCTTGGAGCTTGGAGGGGAAGCCCGGCTGTGCCGCGCCCGCCGCCGCCGAGAAGGCGCGCTCCACGTTGTTGATGGGTTTGCCGCTGCCGGGGAGGAGGAGCGAGTCGACGAGCGACTGTCCGTCGGTACCGGGTTGCGCGTACGCCAGCCCGGCACCGAAGTTCCCGAAGGCGCCGCTCGTGGTGAACGTCGACGCCACCTCGCCGCCGGCCGCGTAGGTCAACCGCAGCGAGCCGTCACCGTCGAACAGGTGCGACGGCCCGAACGCGCCGCCCACCGAGATCTCGTCGTTGCCGTCGCCGTCGACGTCAGCGGCGATCGGCACGCTCGACCCCTCGGTGATGAACTCCTGGGCCGAGCCGTAGTACTCGGCGAACGTGATGAAGTCGTTCGGGAAGCCAGGCACGGGCGTGCCGTTGGCCTTGTAGGCGTGCAGGTGCGCGTGCGCGTCGAACGTGATGCCGGAACCCGTCACCTCGGTGAACTGGCTGCGGATCACCACCTCGGGGTGGCCGTCGCCGTCGAGGTCGGCGATCGCGGGCGGAACGTCGAGCTTGCGGTCCTTCACCCGCGTGTACCCGCTCGGCGCGGTGAAGTTCGTGGAGCCCACGTCGACCGGCCAACCCGCGAGGTCGGTGCCGTCGTTGTGCCACGCGTAGAGGTAGCCGTTCCAACCCGCCTGGATGATCTCGAGCTTGCCGTCGCCGTCGAGGTCGTACAGCACGGGTGAAGCGGTCGCGCCACGCGTGCGCTGGCGGGTGAACGGCAGTTGCGGGCGGGGGATGGGTGGCGTGATCGCGCCGAGGCTCAGTGCCTTCGGCGTCCAGGTCTGCTGTCGGTTGCCGTTGTCGTTGAAGACGTACACCGTGCCCGTCGTCGTCGTCACGACGACCTTCAGGAACCCCTTGCCCTCGAGGTCGCCGACGGCGACATTGCTCACGATCGGCTCGAAGCCCGGATCGATCCCCGCGTGTGCTTTGGTCACCACGGTCGGATCGGTGTGGACGGGCCATCCCGGCAGCTCCGCGCCCGATTGCGAGTCGATGGCGTGCACCCATCCGTCGGAGTCGCCGAACACGATGGCCAGTCGGCCGGTGCCCTGGAGGTCGACGAGCGCGGGCTGGCTCTCTCCGCCCCGACCGATGCGCTTGGGGAAGCCGGCCTTCCACGAGGGGTCGTGATGGACGGCGATAGTGCGTCGCTCCTCGCCCCTGCGACCGCTCGCGTCGGTGACGCGGATGCGAATGGTGACCGTGTACTTCTCGGAGGTCTCGAGCGACTTGGTGGTCGACAGGGTGTACGCCGCGTTCCAGAACGATGACGGGAGCGTGCTGAGGTTGATCGACCCCAGCGAGCCGTCGAACGGCGCGCTTCCCGCGCCCGAGCCCGCGGTGACGAACGCGGCCTCGGACGGCTCCGCGCCGGGGGCGTACTGCAGTTGCCACGTGTAGCTCGGTGAGCGGCGGGCCTCGACGTGACCGGTCACCGGCACGGTCGAGGTGGTGGTGGGGTCGTAGATCGAGAACCAGTCGGGCGAGTCGATCCAGCCCACCGGTGGGATGTGCGCGAGGGAGACCGCGCGCATCGCCTTCCACACGTTGGGCCGGCCGTAGCCGTACTGCAGGTCCCAGCCGGGCTTGCCCGGCCACCCGAGGGAGGGGTCGTCGATGTCGCTCGCCGTGGCCCGGAGCACCTGGATGGCCTCCGCGTTGGTGAGAGGCGAGCCGATGAGGTGCTGGTCGGCCGCGTCCTTGCCGTACGCGAGGAGGAGCGCGGCCACGCCACCGACCGTCGGCGTGGACTCCGAGGTGGTGCCGCCATCGGTGGCGACCGAGAACATGTTGTGGGTGCCCCACGACGTGTAGTTCGACCGCTCCCGGAACGTCGTGGTCAACGCCTGCTCACCGGGGGGCGGCGCGCCCTGGCCGTTGGCCACGATCCCGTTGCCCGGCAACACGTGCGGCCACCACATGCCGCCCTGGTGATCGGTCGAGTTGAAGTCGTTCGAGGCCTCGACCATCACCACGCCGCGCCGCCAGATGCTCTCGACCGCCTGGCGCATGAACGTCGAGTAGCCCAGGTCGGCGGTGACCGAGACGATGACCGATGCACCTGCGTCTGCGGCGAACAGCCACGCCTGGGCGAGGTCGTCGGTGCGATCGAGGGCTTCCGCGCCGGCCTTGACCGGGAGCAGGAGGCACTTCGGACAGATGCCCGTCCCACCGACGCCGTTGTTGGTCTGTGCCGCTGCCTGCTTCATCTGGGTGTTGGCGTGGGTGTACGCCGTGTCGATCGTGGCCGGGTCGTTCTGGTTGGTGTAGAAGTCCCAGCCCGAGATGTCGTCCTTGTAACCGTTGCCGTCGTTGTCGACGCCGTTCGAGAACGAGACGATGAGGTCCTCGGGGTCGCGCAGGCCGTTGCCGTTCCAGTCCGCCACGCGCGGGTCGGTCGCGTAGTCGGCGACGTTGAACGTGCCGTTGCCGTTGAGGTCGTACGCAGATAGCGGCCCGCCGAACACGGTGGCGCAGGGCGAGCCCGCGCAGGGACGAGGCAGCTCGCCTTTGTTGAGGTAGACGCGGTTGGCCAGCTCCGTGGCGTCGCCGGCGTGCCAGTTGATGCCGCCCTCGACGTAGGCGATGACGGTGTCGGGCCTGCCCGTGGTGTAGTCGCGCCAGGCCCGGTCGATCGACATCCCGCTCGCGCCCTCGGGGTCGGTCGCGACGGTGTACTCGGGCGGGATGTGATCGAAGATGTAGGTCTGGGCGGCGTAGTCGGGATCGTTGGGCGGGTCCTGGGGGAAGGCCGCCGCGGCGGGGGCCGCGGAGCCCAACACCAGTCCTGCGACGACCGACAGGGTGCATGCCGCCCTGCGCGTGCGTGCCATTGGCACCACGTGTCACCGTCCTTTCCCCGAGCCCGTGTGACGTGGGCGTCCCTCGATGCAGACTCTTGCCGATTTCCTCCGTGCGGGGCCACCTGGGCCTGCGTGGCGGCGCCGGTAGGCTCCCCACATGGCGGGTCACTGATGGAGGCAGCCGGGCTCGATGCGTTGTACAGCGAGCCGCTCGAGACGTTCATCGCCGCCCGCAACGCGCTGGCGAAGGCGCTCGCGCAGGCCGCCGATCGCGATGGCGCGGCCGTGGTCAAGGCACTGCGAAAGCCGTCGATCGCGGCGTGGGCCCTGAACCAGCTGTCCCGCACCCGTCCGGCCGAGGTCGAGCGCCTTCTCTTGGCCGGGGAGGAGCTCCGCGACGCGCAGCACGACGCCCTCGAGGGCGGTGACCCGTCGCGGTTGCGCGAGGCACGTCGGGCCCACGACGGCGAGGTCGACCGCCTCGCGGGCATGGCGGCCGAGGTGCTGTCGGACTCGGGGAAGCCGCCCTCGCCCGCCCAGCGCGACCGCATCACGTCCACTCTCCAGGCTGTGGCGGGCGACGAGGAGGCGCGGGAGCTGCTCCGTCGCGGTCGCCTCGAGCGCGACCTCGAACCCGCGGGCTTCGGGTTCGTCGACGACCTGACGATCGTCTCGACTCCCGCGCCACGCGAGCCCGCTCCGCGCCGACAGGTTGAGCGGCCGAGGCGTCCGACGCCTGCGGCGGCAGAGCGGGAGCAGGAAAGGGCGCGCGAAGACGCCCGTCGCGAGGCACGACGACTCGCGGCTGCGGCCGAGCGCGTCGCGGCACGCGTCGACCGTCTCTCCCGTGAAGCCGACGAGGCCGAGCGCAACGCGATCGAGCTGCGCCGGCTCGCGGATGAGTCCCGCGAGGAGCTGGCGACCGCCCGACGCGCGGCGGACGAGGCCGGTCGTCGAAGCGAGCGCGCTCGACCGGTACCCTGAGAGCATCGAGCGACGAACGACACTCGGCCGGTCTCTCGCCGTCGTGCGCACGGCTCGTCGGTTCGTACGCGACGTGCTCGAGGACAATGCGGTGACCGGTGAGGTCGTCGAGACGGTCGAGCTGCTCACGAGTGAGGTCATCACCAACGCGCTCGTGCACGCGCACTCCGCACCCGAGCTGGCCGTCCGTGTGCGGCACGAGGTGGTGCGCGTCGAGGTCGTCGACGTCAGCCCCGTCGTTCCCATCCGGCGCACGATCGAGACCGACGCGCTCTCGGGACGCGGCATCGCGATCGTCGAGTCGCTCGCCTCGCAGTGGGGGGTCGCGGATCTGTCGGCCCGGGGCAAGACGGTCTGGTTCGAGGTTGCGATCTGACGGCTAGTGCCGTGACCGGCAACGTTCGCCCGCGTCTCGGCGAGTCAGGGGCGTCGCTCGCAAGGCCGCAGGACGAAGCCATAGCCGAGCCCTACGGCGAGGACGAGAACGCCGAGAGCGGCGTCATCTGGCCGGCGAGACGCGGCAGACGTTGCCGGCCAGGGCACTAGGCTGGCGTCATGACCTCGCGCTCCCACCTGCGGCCCCTCGAGCGACGCGTGCTGCGTCTGGTCGACGAGGGCGTCGACGAACAGGAGATCGGCCGCCGTTTCAAGCGGGGACCGCGGTTCGTCCACCAGGTGATCGCGTTGACCGACGTCGCCCGTCAGACCGACGGTCGATCCGACACTCACGTGCTGCGACCACTCGAACGCCGCGTCCTGCAGTGGCGGCAGGAGGGGGCCGGGTACGACGAGCTGGCGCCACGATTCCGCCGCAGCCCCGAGTTCCTCGAACGCGTCGAGGCCCTGGCCGTCTACAAGCTCGGCGGCGCGCCCTCCGCCTGAGCGGTCGTGCTCACGTTCCAGGCATGACGAGGTCCGACGTCACGTCGCCGACCGACGCGGCGCCGCACAGCGCCATCGCGCGTGCGAGCTCGGCACGCAGCCCCTCGACGACGTGAGCCACGCCGTCGACGCCGTCGACGGCCAGACCCCACACCACCGGCCGCCCCACCATGACGGCGCGGGCGCCGAGCGCCAGGGCCTTGACGATGTCGGATCCCCGGCGCACGCCACCGTCGACGTAGACCTCGCCGCGGCCCGCGACGGCGTCGACCACAGCCGGCAGGGCGTCGGCCGACGCCACCGCAGTGTCCAGCTGGCGGCCACCGTGGTTCGAGACGGTGATGGCCGCGGCGCCCGCGTCGAGGCATGTCCGGGCGTCGTCGGCGCGCAGGACCCCCTTGACGACGACCGGGAGCCCGGCCAGCCCGGCCAGCCATTCGACGGCTGCGAAGGTGATCGACGGGTCCTGCTCGGCGCCGCGGTCACGGCCGGAGGACTCGAGATCGATGTGCATGCGGAACGCGTTCCGCTCGTCGCGCATGCGACGACCGAGCACCGGTGTGTCACCGGTCAGGACGAGGGCCCGGCAGCCCGCCTCCGCGGCACGCGCCACCAGGTCGGCCGTCCGCGAGCGATCACGCAACACGTACACCTGGAACCACCACGGCGCAGGAGCGACGGCACGCGCGACATCTTCGATCGCGACGCTCGAGCGGGTGGCCACCACCATCAGGGTGCCGGCGCGGGCAGTGCCCGACGCGGTGGCCGCCTCGCCCTCCGGTCGCACGAGGCGCTGATACCCGATCGGCGCCACGAGGATCGGCGCCGCGACCGGAGCGCCGAGCACGGTGGTCGAGGTGTCGACCACGGCGACGTCGCGCAGCACCCTGGGCCACAGCCGCAGACGTGACCAGGCGGCGAGGCTGTCGCAGAGCGTGAGCTCGTCGTCCGCCCCGCCTGCGAGGAAGTCGTAGGTCGACGCCGGGAGCACCTGGCGTGCCTGCTCCTCGAGGCCGGGCAGGTCGAGTCCGGTCACGCCCGCACCCTAAGCGGGGCCTCCGGGCGCAGTGGTGATCGCGAGCATCGGACCGGTCCCGGGCTGCGATGATGGGACGAATTCGGGTCCCCGACAGGCGGCGCGGGTCCGATCTCGGCCAGACTGTTGCAGTTCGCCCCATTGGTGAAGGAGATTCATGGAACCCACGACGTCCCCGGAGACCCTGTCCGAGCCGCCCGACGGCGACGACGAGGTCGAACCTCGCCCGCTCGGGATGATGATCGTCGCCGCGATCGTGGCGCTCGCGGTGGGTGGGCTCGCCGGTTTCGCCATCGGCTTCAAGGTGGAGCAGAACCGCGTCAAGTCGAAGAACAAGAGCTCCAACGCGGCCAAGGCGGTGCAGCCGGCCCGGCGTGCCCAGCCGGCGGGTGAGGTCACCGCGGTGTCGCCCACGTCGGTGACGATCAAGAACGCGAAGGGCAAGAACCGTGTAATCAACGTGTCGCCGACCACCGTCATCGACAAGAGCACGACGGGTGGCGCGACCGACATCCTCCGGGGCGCCACGATCCTCGTCCAGGGCAAGGCGGCACCCGACGGGAGCTTCGACGCGGCTGAGATCGTCGTGCTGCCGGCGAACTCCAAGTTCGCCGGCGGAGGCTGAGCTCCGCCGCCGGCCACCGGTAGCGCCGCGTCGACGCAGTGACGGGTCGGGATCCGTTCGCGCGCCAAGACGCGTCCGACGACGCGCGGTTCTACGCGGTAGAGCGGAAGGTCGTTCACCTCGAGCCCGGCGCGATCGCGGCGCTGCGCGCGCTCTACGCATCGGAGCTCGCCCCGGGGGCGGTCGTGCTCGACCTCATGTCGTCGTGGCGTTCGCATCTTCCCGAGGGCCTGGGCGCCGTGACGGGGCTGGGGATGAGCGCCGCCGAGATGGCCGACAACCCGCAGCTCTCGTCGTTCGTGGTCCACGACCTCAATCGTGAGCCGCGTCTGCCGTTCGACGACGCCTCGTTCGACGCCGTCGTCTGCGCGGTCAGCGTGCAGTACCTGATCCGACCCGTCGAGGTCTTCACCGACGTCCGTCGTGTCCTGCGAGCCGGCGGACCGGTGGTCGTGTCGTTCTCCAACCGGTGCTTCCCGACCAAAGCCGTCGCCATCTGGCTGGCGAACGACGGCGCCGGACATCGCCGCCTGGTGCGCGGCTACCTCGAGCGCGGTGGCTTCGGCGAGGTACGCGACCGTTCGGTCGCCACGACCGACGATCCGCTCGACGTGGTGTGGGCCCGGGCCCCCGTCAGTATGGGCTGACCCGGCCCGCGGTCGTCGTGGTCGCGCCGCCGGCACCGCCCACCTTCACCGCGTGCCAGACGCCGCCCACGCCGTCACCCTTGATGTCCCCCGGTTTGGTATCGCCCGCGAACCGGTACACCGGTCGGCCCTTGTAGGCCACCTGCTTGGCGCCGTCGGGCCGGGCCACCGTGCTCAGGTCGGCGGCGAGCGGCCCGGTGGGCGGGAGCGAGGCATCGGCCCCGAGCACCACGGGCGGCCAGGCGGTGGCGCAGCCGTCCACGCAGGGCATGCCGTTCTTCTCCGGATCGTAGACATAGACGGTGAAGCCCTTGGTGTCGACGAGGATCTCTCCGAGCATCGGGTTCGAGGCCGTCGACACCGGTGCGGCGGCCGCGGTCGCCTGGGTGGTGGTCGTGGTGGCCTTTCCGGTGGTGGTGCCCGAGCCGGCCTTGGTCGTCTTGTTGTCGCTCCCGCATGCGGCGACGAGGAGGACGACGGCCACGAGCGCGGCGAGACCGGCGCTTCGACGTCTGAGGTTGGCGTGCACGACTGTTCTATGCGCGGACCGGCCGGACGGATCACGCCTGTTCATCAGGTGGTCACGAAAATGTCGGGGTTGGCTCACTGTCGTGTCCTATCGTCGAAGGCATGACCTTGCAGTGGTGTCCCGGGGTGCGTTTGGTGGCCCGTCTGCTCGAGCGCCGCGAGCCCGGGCGCGGCCGCGACGAGGCCACCGTAGTCCGCCACCAGGTCAGCGGCTGGGCGCTGCGGTTCGACAGCGAGCAGGACGCCCGCCGGTTCCTCGAGCACCACTGCTGCGAGCCGTCCGCGTTCGAGATCGCGAACGCGGACGAGCACGCTCGCACGCAGGCCGCCTGACCCCCGGTCACGCGTCCGAGAGTCACCCCCTCCGGTCTCAGCCGTAGTGGCGGAGCTCGACCGTGTTGCCGTCGGGGTCGCGCACGTAGAGCGAGGTGCCCTCCCCCCGCGCTCCGAAGCGCGGCCCGGGTCCGTCGACCACCTCGAAGCGCCCCGACGCGGCCAGCTCGTCGAGGTCGACAGGGTCGACCACCAGGCAGAGGTGGTCGACGTTGTTCCCGCTGGGCTCGACCTGCAACAGGTCGATGATGGTGTCGTCGCTCACCCGCACCGACGGGAAGAAGACCTGCCCCGCACGCCACTCGTCGACGCGCAGCGCTTCGAGGCCGAGCTCGCCCGAGTACCACGCGAGCGAGCGCTCGACGTCGGCGACGTTGAGCACGAGGTGGTCGAAGGCGAGGACCCGGAGCATCCTCGGATGCTACGCAGCGGCAGGACGGCGATGCAGCACGGCCGGTCGGTCGACGGCGAGATGGTGGCGGCGATCGCCGCCTGACTTACTATGTCGGCCCCGGGGCGGCGTGGCCGAGTGGTTTAGGCACGGGCCTGCAAAGCCTGTTACAGCGGTTCGATTCCGCTCGCCGCCTCCAAGGCGTTCGTGCTGGTCACGCGCGGTGCACAGGGCTTTGGCTCGCTCCGCTCGCCGGAGGTCCATCCCGCGCCCATCCCGCGCTCTACTTGATCGTGATGACCTCGGCGATGGCGGTGGCCACGGTCGTAGGCGGCGGGACCTCATCGCCGTACTCCCGCATGATCTCGAGGTGGTGGACGATCGCCTAACGCATCAGCGCTTCCACCTCGGCGAAGCTGCTGCCGGCGGCGATACACCCCGGCAACTCTGGCGCGTAGGCGGAGAACGAGTCGCCCTCTCCTATGATGATGCCGTAGCCGGTCATCGTGATCCGTTCAGGCTTGCTTGTCGCAGGGCGCTCGCAAGCGTGCCGGGCTTGACTGTCTCGCTGAGGTTACCGGCGACCATGACGGCGCCGAACTTCCACGGGTGCCAGTACTCACGCTGGCTGCCGGACTGTCGCACCAGTTGCCAACCGTCCCTCTCGACCATTCGGATGAGATCGTGGACCTTCATGGCTCGGGGATCGCCTCGTCGAGGTAGGCGGCGATCTCGCGGTCGCGTTGCTCGGTGGCGTGTTGGTAGATGAGTGCGGCTCGCGGTGAGGCGTGGCCGATGCGGGCCATCAGCTCCTTCGTGGTGATGCCGGGCATGCGCGCCGTCAGCGTGGCTGCGTGGTGGCGGAGGTCGTGGATGCGGAGGCCCTCGGGCGCGCCCGCTGCCATCCGGGCCGCTTGCCACTCCTTCGAGAGCAGGGCCCGCGTGATCGGCTCGCCTCGTGGGCCCCTGAACAGCACGCCGGCCTCACCAGGCTGTCCGTAGTTCGCGAGGTGCTTCTCGAGCGCCTCGATGACGACCTTCGGCAGGCTGACGGTCCGCTGGCCGGCCTCGGACTTCGGTCCGGTCACGACGCGGCCCTGACCGACGACCTGCTGCGCCTGGACGAGCACCGTAAGCCGGGCGTTCTCGAGGTCGAGGTCGCAGCGACGGAGGCCGAGCAGCTCGCCGGTCCGCAGGCCGACGAACCCGGCGAGGAGCACGAGCGCCCGCAGGCGCGCGTTGATCGAATCCGCGAGCTTGAAGACGAGCGCTGCGTCGATCATCGGCCGCTCGTCCGCCCGCTCGCTGCCACCACCGCGGATACGGCGCGGATTGCGGCCGATCAGCTCGTCATCGACAGCCGTGTTGAGGATCGCTCGGAGCAGCCGGTAGCTCTTCGCGGCTTGGTCACGACCCGCGGTGACGGTGACCTTGGCGTACCAATCGCGAACGACGGACGGCGTGATGCGAGCCAGCTCGTACTCGCCGATCGTCGTCTCGATGTTGCGGCCGAGCAGCCAGACGTAGCCCTGCTTCGTCGTCGGCGCGAGCGGCTTGCCCTTCACGAGCCTCGTCTCGAGCCACCGATCGGCGAAGTCGGTCAGCCTCTCGCGCCCGCGACGGGGATCAGCGATCGGTCCCGTGAGCCTCTCGGCCTCGATCTGGCGGACCCGGTTGTCGGCGTCCTGGCGCCGCTTGAACGCCTCCTCGACGGCTCGACCACCGGCGCGGTAGCGGACGTCGTAGCGAGCCTCTCCGGCCGCTGTGAGGCGCTTCGAGATCGAAGCCATCCGTCAGTCCCTCGTGAGGTCAATGAAGGGCAGCGGTGGCTGCGAAGCGGTCCTCTGGCGAGGTGCTGACCGAATCGTACGACGAGGCGGTGACACCAACCCGTCGACATACCGGTGGACTGCTACGAGCGGGACTCGCGCCGAGCGGCCGATGTGGACGACCTGGAGCTCTCCGCCGGCGATCAGTTCGTACGCCGTCGTCCGGCCGACGCCCAGCATCGCCGCCGCCTCGACGACCGTCAGTAGCAACGGCTCACCCTTCACGACATGCCGCGCATGACCCATCGAGAACCCACGTACGGTCGCGACTCCAAAGTCGCGACGCGCTCTTAGGATCCGCGATCAGCACCGCTCGTAGACCCACACAGACTTGCCGTTAACGCAATGCGCTAACGGCGGAGGCGCGCTCGCTTGCAGGAGCAACACCGGACCGCAGTTCTGCCGCGCCTGCTGCTCGCCTTCGGCCTAGGCCAACTCCCACAGGGAGGCGGCCTCCACACCAGCGGCGTCGAGGCCAATGGAAGGTGGCCAGGTGATAGGCAAACGAGTCGGCGGCCAGATCCCGATGAGCGCGCTTTCCGCCTCGGCCACGGTGCGAACGGGCGGCCCTTGCATTGGCAGGCAGAACACGATCACCAACTGACCGAGAATCGCGTTGAACGGGAGGAACTCCAATGTCCCGGGAGGCGCAGTGCCCGGGCCGGCGTACCGAAAACCTTGGCGGGTCTTCGGGAGTACACCTGGTGATGAGTAGATGCCAAGTAGCACGCGACTTCCCGGCGGTGGGTTGCCGCTTCGGCGAAATGCCTGGTACACCGCCAGATCCGGGTGCGGGGGATGTGCAAGCGCGTTCATTAGGGCGGTCTTGGTAACCCACCGACCGATGAGTTCCTGGTCCACCCACGTGAGCCTCTGCGCCACGCCATCCAGCAGTGGGAGCAGCACCGGCTTGACGGGAGCCTCGAACCTCTCACCCATCCACGTGTTGCATGGCTGGCCCACCCTCACGGTGATCTTGAACGGCACCGGCGCATTGAACGGCGCGCCCGATGCCAGCGTCCCCGTGAATGCCGCCCCAGGCGCCACTGATGTCGCATGTCGCCGCACCCACTGCGGCAGGACATCTTCAATGTTCATCGTTTCGGTCTGACCGCAGACCGGGCATACGCCAGTGGCCACGCCGCCGACAGTACGGACTCGCCGGCGCATGCAAGGCACCGATTGCGCGATCGAAAGCGTTGGGCGGCGTTCTATCCCGCGTCCATCCCGCGGTCGCAGTCGTCCGCTGGTGTTCGCCGCTGTTCGCAGACCCTCTGTGACCAGCAGGTTCGTTCTGTCGAGGTCCGCCAGGACCCGGCGGAACGAACCTGCAAAGGCCTGTTACAGCGGTTCGATTCCGCTCGACGCCTCGAAGACGTAGCTCGTGGCCCCATCGCGCTACGACTGCATCTTGGCGATCGCCGTGGCGACCGTCGTCGGCGGCGGAGTCGGGTTGCCGTCGATCGTCATTCCTTCGAGGTGGAACTCGAGGCCTCGCGCATGAGGTTCTGGACCTCGGCGACGCTCTTGCCCGTCACGACGCACCCGGCGAGCTCCGGGGCGTAGGCCGAGAAGGCGTCGCCCTCTGGGGTGCTCGTGGCAGGCGTGGCCTCGGCGGGCGCCTCCTCCGCCGTCCGGCTACGGAGAGAGAGCTCGTCCTCCGGATGGCGGAGGCCCGCCCCCCGATGCTGCCTGCGACGGCGAGGTCCCCGGCTACCGAGCGGTGCTTCTCAATCATGAAACCGAAGCTGCCGATAGCAGGGGGGAGCGGGACGAGAACTTCAACGTGTGGAGATGAGAGCGATGGGTCAACGCGGGCGCACGCCCTGGCGCCGCCATGGAGTCGAACGAGGCGCGGCACTGGTCGAGTTCGCCCTCATCCTGCCGGTCTTCATGATCCTGGTGCTGGGGACCTTCACCGGCGCCATCGCATACAACCAGAAGCTCGATCTCGCCCACGCCGCCAACGAAGGCGCGCGGTATGGCGGAACGCTGCCGCAAAACCAGACAACGTTCACCTCGCCCGCCACCAACTGGGCCACGGCGGTCCAACAAGTGGTGGTCGAGCGCTCGTCCGGTGATCTCTCCGCCTCACAGGTGTGCGTGGCCCTGGTGGACGGCAGCCCACCCGCCGCAGTCGACGCCAGCCACCAGGTCAACCTGCCTGCCGGCCAGTCCAACTGCTACGACGACGGCAGTGGTGATACCGGCAAGCGCGTCCAGGTCACCGTGGCGCGTCCGGGGACGCTCGAGGCGCTGGTGTTCACCATGAACCTCAATCTTTCGGCCCGGGCTGTGGCGAAGTTCGAGTCGGACACCTGAGCGAGACGAGGCCAGACGTGTCGCGACTGCTGCTCAGGCCACGCAACGAGAACGGCGCCTTCATGGTGATGTGGGCACTGCTGTTGGTGGCGCTGCTCACCATGGTGGGCCTCGTCATCGACCTCGGCCAGCTGCGGTCGAACGTGCGGGCCGATCAGAGTGCCGCGGATCTTGCCGCGCTGGCCGCGGGCCCGCAGTTGGGCGACGCGGTTGCCGGCATCAGCGGACGCACGGTGGCCGGCGCGTGCGCGGATGCGTTCACCTACCTGCAGACCAACACCCCCGACCTGCCCGCCGCCGCGTCGGCCGACTGCACCCCCTTGGGCACCGCCCTCGCATGCGACCCCCTGAACCCGACACCCCATGATGCGCTGATGGCCAACACCGGGCCGTACACCATCGTGATCCGGTATCCGGTTCCGGCCAGCCAGATCGCGGATCCCCACGCATCTCGCTCCGCCACCACCGACGGCCAACCCTGTGAGCGCATGATGGTTCTGGTGACGCGCACGACGCCCACCTTCTTCGGGCGCATCGCGGGCCTTTCCTCCCTCACCGGCACCCGCCTGGCGGTCGTCCGTGCCATCCGCAGCTTCAACAACCAGCAGGTGGCGGCGCTCATCGTCCTCGAGCGCTTCGACTGCCAGGCCCTCCAGACCAGCGGCTCGGGCAATGTGCTGGTCAAGAAGTTCGACGACGCCCATCCCGGCATCATCCACGCCGACAGCGCGGGCCTCACCTCGAGCCCCGGGAGCTGCAGCGGCTCGGGCGCCAGCAACTACGTCATCTACGGCGGCCAGATCCCCAACGGGTCCGGCTCCACTCGCCCGGGCCAGCCCAGCATTCTTGCCCAAGGGGTGGGGACACCCGCCTGCCCCAACACCGCGGGCACCTACTTTCGGGGGTTGTTGGACCTCGCCTACGTGGGCACCGGCCACGACGCCGCCACCGTGGACAACGGGGTGTGCCCGGGCCCAGTCACCGCCGGTTCGGTCACGTCGCGCAAGCCGTTCGACGATCGCTACAACGCCGCTCCGACCAACTCGGGGATCAACGCACTCCGCAGCGCGTCCAACGCCCTCTTCGCGCTCGTGACCAACGTGGCCACGCTCAGGGGAGCGGGCTATGGCTACACGGTCTTCCCGGACGACTTCGCGGGGGCGTCGTGCACGATGAACGCGCCGCTCACGGTCAACCAGGCCAAAGTGTTCATCAACTGCGACGATCTGAACCCCAAGAGCCTCACGTTCACGGGTACGACGTTCCTGACCAAGGGGACCATCAGCGTTGGCGCGAACAGCGCGGTCGCGTTCCCGAACGCCACCGAGCTCCTGGTCAACGGGTGCGGGTCGCTCACCTGTGCCGCGGGCGTGAGTGCGAATGGATCGTTCTTGGTGAACACCGGCGCGGCCGCGACCTGCGCGCTGCGTGCCGGCTCCGTTGTCACACCCAGCCACCTCGTGATCAAGAGCGGGCCGTTCACTTCCGGTTCGAACGGCACCGTGCGGCTGTGCCAGACCTTCGTGTACATGTCCGGTCTCGCGTCCCCGGTCCAGAACGCCTCGGGCTCACCCGCGGGCTGCGTCGTCGCCCAACCCTGTCCGGCAGTGTCGAGCCCCGCCTACACCGGGTATCTCGGATTGCAGGGCCTGAACACGGACTGGACGTCGCCCAACCAGGGCACGGCGCCGCCCGACACCTCCAACCCCTATGAGGATCTGGCGTTCTGGACCGAGGCGGGCAATGCCGGCACGAGTCAGTCCCCGCCCAACTCGAAAATCGGCTCCAACGGCTCGGCCTCGACCGCGGGCGTGTATTTCATGCCCAACGCCCTGTTCACCTTCGCCGGGAACACGACCATCGCCCAGAACCTGAACGCCCAGTTCGTCTCGCGGCGGCTCAACCTCGCAGGCCAGGGCGACCTGATCATGTTGCCCAATCCCAACGACGCGGTGCCGATCCCAGTGGGCAACTTCGGGCTCATCCGATGAGATCGCCGCGAGCTCGGCGAGCAGAAGGTCTCTTCCTCGGTAACGCCGAAGCGGGCAAGGCCTTCCCAGATGGCCTGGTTCAGCGCGGTGTGCCCAGGTTGGTCCAGGCGCGACCGAACCAGCGCTGGATGCGGCTGGACCCGAACACCTCTTTGTCCAAGGCGATGGCGTGAGACGGGGCGTCGAAGGTCCCCGTCGGCGGTCGCCCACTCACGAACATGACGTCGACCCGCGCGACCTCGTCGTGCCCGAACTCGAGGTAGCACAGGCCGTGACCGTCGTACTCCGAGGAGCCGTCTTCGCCGCGGATGATCGCCGCGATGCGCTCCGCGGCCACCGCGGCCTGTCCTTCGGCGAAGACGCCCGCCTTCGGTGTTCCGACGCTCGTTACGTCGCCGACAGCGAAGACTCCCGGGTACGAGGTCTCGAGCGTCATCGCGTCGACGGGGATCCATCCGTCGACGGTCATGCCCGATTCGGCCACCACCGTGGGCACGCGGTGCACAGGCACTCCGAGGAACAGGTCGTAGGGCATCTCGCTTCCGTCGGCGAACGTGGCGACGTTGCGAGCGGGGTCGAGCCCGCGCACGAGTCGTTCGGGGTACCAATCGACGCCCCGCTCCTCGAACGCGACGAGCAGCGCCTGCGAGGCTGCGGGTGACGGCGGGATGGGCACCGGCAACGGCATCACGAGCGCGATCTCCGAGCGTTCCCGCAGCCCGAGCCGCGTCAGGTGATCGTGCACCAGCAGAGCCGTCTCGCTCGGAGCGGGCGGACACTTGAAGGGCGTCGACGTCACGCCGACGATCACCCGACCACCGTCGAAGTCGGCCAACACGTCACGTAGCCCGAACGCCCCTTCGACCGTGTAGAACTCGTGACCTCCCTCGAGCAACCCGGGCGTGGCCTCCGGGTGAAGATCGGCGCCGAGGGCGACCACCAGGATGTCGGCGTCGAAGGTCCCCGCGTCGGTCTCGACGCGCTTGGCGACGGGATCGATCGCGGTCACCGTCGCCTGCACGAACTGAACACCTGGCTTGACGAGGTCGCGGTAGGGATGATGGACCGCATCGGGCCCGGTCCGACCGAACATGACGTCGAGCTTCGAGAACCCGAAGATGAACCCGTCGCTCTGATCGATCAACACGACGTCGGCTGCGTCTCCGAACTCGTCCGACAACCTGGTCGTGAGCTCCAACCCGCCAAACCCGGCTCCGAGGACGACAACGCGCATGGCGGGGACGATACGCGCGACTCGACCGTCCGCGCCGACCTACCCCTTCGGCACCCGGTCGACGCGTGCGGATGCCGGCGACCACACTGGTGCCATGTCGCTGCCGCGCGGGTCCCCACGGCGCTGGAGGGCCCACCTCGTGGGACTGACCGCGGTCGTCGGCGCCGCGTGCGCCGTCGCGGCGTGTGGCCCGCCCCCTCAGGTAGCGCCGCTCGAGCGTCGCCCCGTCCTCGACGCACTCGGCATCCCCCCGCTCGACCACGTCCGGCTCACGACGGTCTACGCCACGGGATTCGAGAAGGACTCCGACCTCGCCGGCTTCTATGTCACACCGCAGAGCGCGATGACCCGTCACGAGGTTCGAACCGGCAACGCGCATGCCGGGCAACGGGTCCACGTGGGCTGGCTCACGGGCGTCACCGGAACCGAACTCGTCGACGGTCCGAATCACCGCGGGTACCCGACGATCCAGTTGCAGAAAAGGCCGGTCGGCAAGTGCACGACGCCCTGTCTCATCGAGTTCTGGGCGCGGCTCGACGACGTGACGCTCCAGCGGGGTGAGTGGTTCAGCCTGGCGACGTTCTCGGCCGATGCGTCGGACGGGTGGACGCGGGTGGTCACGGTGAACGTCGGCTGGGAGGGTTGGCTGCATCTCTTCCACGTCCCCGACCAAGGGGTCGGTGATCGGGAGTTCCAGCGCACCGACCTTCCCTTCCCGCGCGGGAAATGGGTACGGATCACGACGTGGATGGATTTCGACCCCGACCACGGCGCGGCGGCGGTGTGGCAGGACGGCGTGCTCCTGTCGGCCGCGCACGTGAACGGCGGTGACGGCTCGCTTTACCAGATGCACTTCGGGCTCTACGCCCCTCCCTCGCTCACGAGCGGCACCGTGGCCAACGACGACATCGCGGTCTACCAGGCGAGGAAGACGCAAACCTGAGCGAGCCACTGCTCACCCGGCGTGGATGAGCAATCCGACGACGGCACCGAGGGCGATCATCCAGACCGGGTTGAGCTTCCATCGGACGAGCGTGATGGCAGCCGCCGCGGCGAGCAGCGCGGTGGGTAGGTCAACAATGGCATCGCGGCCGAGGAACCATGTGACGCCGGCCATCAACGCGACGGCGCCGGTGTTGAGGCCGTCGAGCGCCGCTGCGGTCGCGCCGGAGCGGCGCATGCGGGCGATGACGGGTTCGAGGGCGGCGACCATGAGGAACGATGGCAGGAAGATGCCGACGGTGGCGGCGACAGCGCCCGGGGTGCCGCCGAGGAGGTAGCCGACGAACGTGGCGGTCGTGAACAGCGGGCCGGGGGTGAACTGCCCGACCGCGATGGCGTCCAGCAGCTGGGTGTTGGTGAGCCAGCCCCGCGAGATCACGAGGTCGCGACGCAAGAACGCGAGCAGGACGTAGCCGCTGCCGAAGAGCAACGCTCCGATCTTGAAGAAGAGGGCGAAGATGCGCGGGATGTCGGCGTGCTCGGTGTGGACGCCGGCGACCGCCGGTGCAGCGATGAGTGCGACTGATGCGATGGTGTCGGGCCGAGGGGACCCGGATGCGAGCGCCGCCACGGCCGCCGCTGCGAGCAGCAGGACCGGCTCGTTGATGCCGGCCAGGTAGAGCGCCAGCACCGCCGCGGCGATCACCGCGAGGCTCGCGCTGCGGATCGCGGCCTGGCTCAGTCGGATCACGGCGATCGCGACAATGGCGACCACGACGGGCTTGATGCCGTCGAAGATGTCGCCGACCGCGGGGGTCGTGCCGTAGCGGCGATAGCAGACCGCCAGGATCCCGACGATCACGGCCGCGGGGCCGATGAACGCCACGCCGCAGACCACGAGCCCTGCCACTCCCGCGCGGCGGCGCCCCACGTGCATGGCGACCTCGGTCGACGTGGGACCGGGAATGACATTGCTCGCGCCGAGGAGATCGAGGAACTCGGTGTCGCTCAGCCAGCCGCGTCGCTCCACCAACTCTCGCCGCATCATGGCGATGTGGGAGGCGGGGCCCCCGAAGGCGGTGACGCTGAGCCACGCGAAAAGACGAGCGAGCGCAACGAGGTCCCGGCGCCGGTCCTGTCGCTTCGGCATCGGGCTATTGAACTGCGCTCATCGTCGGCGCGCGACGGAGAGGTCACTCGGAGCGGAGCACCTCGCTGGGCCGCAACTTCGCCGCCCGCCGGCCGGGCCAGATCGCGAGAACGTTGGCGGCGGCGATGGCGACCGGGACGACTGCGGCCACTGCCAACAGCTCGAAGGGCGACACATAGCGGAGCGGCACCTGGTCGGCGACCGCCTGCCAACCCGTTCTCCCGACCGCGAGGCCGAGCGGGACGCCGAGGAGGATCCCTGTGGCCGCGACTGCCGACCCCTGCGCGAAGAGGATCAGGCGAACGCCCCGACCGCTGACGCCGAGGGCACGCAGCACCGCGAACTCCCGGCGCCGGCGGCGGACCGATGTCGCGAGGACGTGGCCGAGCGCGGCGACGGCGAGGAGCGCGAGGAAGCCGGCGAGCAGCGACGGAAGCCTCCGTACGTTCCGCAGGTTGCTGAGCTCGACCGGCACCTGGCGGCCCTCGCCGCTCGCGATCGCGGGGTCGATCCGCTTGCTGAGGCGCCGGGTCGCAGCCCCGACGTCGACGGTGGCTCGGAAGCGCACCACCACCAGGCGCTCCAGCTCCACGCCCGCGGTGGAGGGCGGCGCGACCGCGTCGAGGGTCTGCGGCGTGAGCCACGCGCCCTCGTCGAACGCGGAGTGCACCTCGGAGGGGAAGAGCGCCTTCCCGACGATCCGGACGCGTTGGGGGGGACGGCCCACGACGATCGTGTCGCCGATCCCGACGTGCAGCTGCTGGGCCGTGGCGGGCCCGACCGCCGCCTCGTCGGCGCGCTGCGGTGCCCGCCCCGCAATCGTCACCAGCTGAATGGGTGGGTTGCCACCGCGCGACGGACGCACGGTCAGCGCCGGGACGCCGACCCCGGCGACGTCGACCGCAACGCGATCCGCCACCGCCACCGCCGCGACGTCGTGGTCGGTGCGGGCGCGGTCGATGAGCGGGCCGAGGTGGGCGAGATTGGCGTCGACCGGTCTGAGCGCGGCATCCCACGCCACGCCGGCCCGCTCCGGGTGACCGAGGGCGTCGGTGAGGCCGTGGTTGATCGTCATCGTCGCGACGACGCCGAGCACTCCGAACACGGCACCGACGAGGGCGGGGCCGGTGGGCACGCGGCGACGCCCCGACCCGCGGTGAAAGGCCATGGTGGTGCCGAGCCCGATCGCCACCGGGGCGGTGCGACGCACCCAGGCGAAGGCACCCGGGCGGATCGACCCGACCCGCAGGGCGCGGCTGCGACACGCGACCCAGGCAACCAGGGCGGTTCCACCCAGGGCGAGAGCTGCGAGTGCGACCTCGCCCAACCCGAGCACGAACCAGTCCGCGTGCATGCCACGAACGGGATCGATCCTCGCGCCCAACCCCAATGGGAACCACGCGGACGCGAGAAACGCGGTCACGAGCGCAACGACGGCGGCCATCCCTGCCGCCGGCAGATGGGCGCGCACTGCGGCCCCGGCGAGCTGAGCCCTCGTCATGCCGATGGCGCGCAATGCGGGTGCGTCGTCGCCGATCACCGCCGCCGACCGGCCGAGCGCCTGGCCCACGAGGACCAGCCCGGCGAGCACGACGACCGCGGCGAGCAGCAGCAGCGCGGTGCTCTCCACGTCGAGCGTGGTGGTCACCCGCCGGGCCACCGCGTGCTCGTCGAGCAGTGGCGTGCCCGGCGCCACATCGGTGTTCACGTGGCGCTGGAGCTCGGCGACGTCCGCCGCCCCACCGCGCAGTTGGATGTACGCGTTCTCGAGCACGGTCGCCCGAGCGCCATAGCGCGCCAGATAACCGGGCGACAGGATCGCCTGGCCGTCGGTGACGAACACGAACTGGGCGACGTTCCTCACGACTCCGACGACACGCAGCGAGGTCCGGGGGCCCGTCGGCGGTCCACCGTTCTCCTGCTGGGTGGGGCCGTACGCGTGGAACGGCACGACGTCGCCGAGGTGGGCGATCCCGGCGCGCTCGATGTTCTCGTCGATGACGACCTCGTCGCTCGCCTTCGGGTCGAACATGCGGCCCTTGACGACGAGCGGTCGGTCGACGTCGCCGGTCCAGGTGCCGTCGACCGACGCGAAGAGTACGCCCCCGGGGTCGCCACCGATCTCGCCGAACACGAGCGCCCAACGCGCGAGGGTCTCGATCTCGGGCCGGGCCCGCAGGCGCGTCCAGTCGGGGAGGATCTCGCCGACCTGGCTCGTGAACACGACCGCGTCACTCGCGTTGGTGCGAGCCCGCAGGCGGTCGAGCGCGGTGCTCGTCCGCCGGGCACCGGCAAACGCCGCGAACGCGAGCCCCGCAGTCACACCCGCGAGGAGCCCCAGCGCGACGAGCGACCGCCAGCGGTGGCGGACGTCGGCCCGGGCCCACATCGCGGAAACAGACGAGGGACCACGTCGAGCGCCCACCATCGCACCGTAAACCAGCGGTCCGGGCGCCCAACAGGGCGCCAGCGCACAAGCGGAAGTGGTGGTGCCACGACCTTGCGTGCGCGCGCGAATCCCGTCGGTCGCCTAGCCCACTCCGAGACGGACGAGCTGCTCGGCGGGAGCCGCGATCGACCGAAGGGCCTCGACGAGCAGCTCGGTCATCTCGGCTGCGGCCGGGCCCGGCGCCTGGTTGCGGACCTCGCGGTTCGCGTCGGCTTCGCAACGGTCGTAGAGCAGGTCGCCGCTGAACCTTCCCACCGCCCAGTACGGGAGGCGGTCGCCCGGGTCGAAGGGCTGACGGATCACCGGCACCTCGCTGTGCGGAGCCCGCTCGAGCCGAGCCCGGTGGTCGGGGCGGGGAAGGCGCACGTCGGGGAAGGCGCGCAACGGCATGACCGACCAACGGTTGGAGTACATCGACAGCGGCCGGTTCGTCTCGACCGGCGCCTTCGCGAACGTGCGGGTCGCGTCGGCCACGTGGACCTCGCGGCCCCACACGCCGCACAGTGCCCATTCGCGCACGCTGGTGGCGGTGCCGTCGAGCAGGGGCACGAGCGAGTGGCCGTGGGTGCGGTGCTCAGGCGTGACGCCGAAGACGTCGCACAGCGTCGCGTGGAGGTCGACGGTGGTGGTGAGCGCGTCGCAGGTGCCGGCTGCCGCGCCCGGCCACGCCATCAGGAGCGGGATGTGACCCATCTCGGGATACACCGGCACCTGCGGCTTTCCCCACATGCCCCGCTCACCGAGGTAATGGCCGTGGTCGGTGCAGAGGATGAACGCGGTGGTGCTCCAGGCGTCGTGGCGATCGAACACGTCGACGATCCGGCCCAGCCAGTGGTCGATCATCGCCAGCTTGGCTGCGTACTGCGACCGCAGGTGACGACCCTCGCGCTCGGTCAGCCCGGACTCGGCGTGGTTCCTCGCGTACGGCGGCCAGATGAGCCGCGCGCCCTCCCACTCCGGGTCATAGCGGCGACCCCACGGCTCGGGGGTGTCGAACGGCTCGTGAGAACTACTACACTTCTGACACATGAGTACCCAGGTAGGCGTCTACTGCAGAATCAGCCGGGACAGCGCTGGCGGGGGACT
>VAWU01000020.1:1338-88838 GCA_005888325.1 Actinomycetota bacterium | reverse complement strand
CAGGTACCGTCAATTTCGTCCCTGCTGAAAGGGGTTTACAACCCGAGAGCCTTCATCCCCCACGCGGCGTTGCTGCGTCAGGCTTTCGCCCATTGCGCAAGATTCCCCACTGCTGCCTCCCGTAGGAGTCTGGGCCGTGTCTCAGTCCCAGTGTGGCTGGTCGTCCTCTCAGACCAGCTAGCCGTCGTTGCCTTGGTAGGCCGTTACCCCACCAACAAGCTGATAGCCCGCGAGCCCCTCCCGAAGCGGAATCCATTTCCTCACCGAACCATGTGGCCTGGTGGGGACATCCGGTATTAGCACCGGTTTCCCGGTGTTATCCCGGTCTTCGGGACAGGTTGCTCACGTGTTACTCACCCGTTCGCCGCTCGGTCTTCCCTGGTGTTGCCACCAGTTGGACCTCGCTCGACTTGCATGTGTTAAGCACGCCGCCAGCGTTCGTCCTGAGCCAGGATCAAACTCTCCATCGAGATCTCGGGCCCTGGCGGGCCGGTGAGATCGGAGAGCCGGCTCCGGGGTGACTGACCCCATCGCCGACTGGCACCAAGACGGATGTGTTGTCCGTTTCAGTGCAATTGACTTGCGATCACCGAGGTGATCGCCCGCACTGGCTTTTGGCTTTCCTCTGTTCCGTTTTCAAGGAGCGATGAACGCCCGTAGGGACACACGTCTCCCGAGGGAGTGTCCGTGTCCCGGACTATCAGTGTGACGTGAAACGATGTCAGCGAGGGTTGCCGAGCCCCTGCCCGCGATGCGGGCTTCCCGGCACTTCCTCCCGCCGCTCTGTTCTCAAACGGGGGTTCTCAGACCAGGGTCCGAAACCCGAGAGCAGCGCAACCGAGTGAGTATAGCGTGCCTAGTCGAACTCGACCACCAGGTAGTTGTGCTTGCCTCTGCGGAGCACCACCCAGCGGTCGTGGAACAGATCGGCGCGCGTCACCCGCCGGTCGTCGTCGGTCACGGGCGTGCCGTTCACGTGCAGGGCCCCCGCCTTGATGTCACGACGGGCGGCCGAGCGGGACGGCTCGAGGCCACCGTGCGCGGCCAGCTCCACCACGGGCAGTCCGCTGCCGTCGAGATCGGCGCGGGGACGGGTCGCTGAGGGCGCGTCGCCGAACACCTCACGGAACAGGTGCTCGTCGAGCTCGGCGAGCTCCCCGTCACCGAACAGCACCCGTGCCGCCCGTACCGCGGCGCCGGCGTCGCTGTCGCCGTGGACGAGCGCGGTGACCTCCTTGGCCAGCGCCTGCTGCGCCTCCCGGCGCTCCGGATGGTCGGTGGTCGCCTGGTCGAGCTCGCGGATGCGGGCGTGGTCGAGCCACGTGAAGTAGCGCAGATAGCTCGTCACCATGGCGTCGTCGGTGCGTACGAAGAACTGATAGAGCTGGTACGGCGACGTGCGCTCCGGGTCGAGCCACACCGT
This sequence comes from Actinomycetota bacterium, assembly GCA_005888325.1. Taxonomy (NCBI): domain Bacteria; kingdom Bacillati; phylum Actinomycetota; species Actinomycetota bacterium. The sequence continues at coordinate 87,415 of VAWU01000020.1, read as the reverse complement.
GCCGGTCTCGGTCTTGCCGAGCTTGGTGCCATCGGCGCTGAGCACGAGCGGCGACGTCAGCCCGAACGCCTGCACGTCGCGCAGCTTGCGGATGAGCTCGACGCCCATCGTGATGTTGCCCCACTGGTCGCTGCCACCGAACTGCAGCCGGCAGCCGTAGGTGTCGCGCAGGTGCAGGAAGTCGTAGGCCTGCAACAGCATGTAGCTGAACTCCGTGTAGGAGATCCCCTGATCGCGCCCCTCGAACCGGGTCTTCACCGACTCCTTCGCCACCATCTGGTTCACGGTGAAGTGCTTGCCGACGTCGCGCAGGAAGTCGAGGACCCGCAGTTCCCCCAGCCACTCACGGTTGTCGACCAGGAGGCCCCGTCCGCCGGAGAGGTCGACGAAGCGCTCGAGCTGGCCGCGCACGGCCCTGAGGTTCGCCTCCAACTGCTCGCCCGTGAGGAGCGCGCGCTCCGCCGTCTTGCCCCCGGGGTCGCCGATCATGCCCGTGCCGCCGCCGGCGAGCACGATGGGGCGGTGGCCCGCCTCCTGGAAGCGCCGCAGGGTGCACAGCTGCATCAGGTTCCCCACCTGCAGGCTCGGCTGCGTCGGGTCGAAGCCCGCATAGACAGTGACGGGCTCGGCCGCCAGCAGCGTGGCGAGCGCGTCGCGATCGGTGACCTGGTAGAGCAGGCCCCGCCATTCGAGCTCCGGGAGCACGTCGACGGGAGCGGCGGGGTCCACGGACGAGCACGGTAGCTGAGGGACAATGGAGCCGTGCACAGGTGGATGCTGCGCGCGCTCGCGGCCGTCGGGTGCACGACACTCGGCGTGGCGGCCACCGGCGCCTGCTCGTACACCACGCCGTCGCTCGACCCGACACCGACCGTCACCCGCCAGACGTCGAAGGTGCTCGCCGCCGACGGCACCCTGCTCACGACCCTCCACGGCGAGGAGAACCGCGAGACGGTCCCGCTGTCGGAGATCCCGAAGGTGCTTCGCGACGCCGTCGTCGCGATCGAGGACGAGCGGTTCTGGGAGCACAAGGGCGTGGACCTGCGCGCCACGCTGCGCGCCGCCTACGAGGACGCGTCCAAGGGCAGGGTGCTCCAGGGCGGGTCGACGATCACCCAGCAGTACGTCAAGAACGCGATGCTCGGCTCGGAGCGCACGGTGGGCCGCAAGGTCCGCGAGGCCGCGCTCGCCTACCACCTCGAGCACCGCGTCACCAAGGAGAAGATCCTCGAGCGCTACCTCAACACCATCTACTTCGGGAACAGCGCCTACGGCGTACAGGCCGCGTCCACCACGTACTTCAACATCCCCGTGAGCCAGCTCGACGTCGCGCAGGCGGCGTTCCTCGCGGGAGTGATCAGCGCCCCCTCCGCCTACGACCCCTTCGTCCATCCAGCGTCCGCCCAGAAGCGGCGCGACGAGGTGCTCGACAAGATGGTCGCGCTGCACCGGCTGGGGCCCGATGTCGCCACCCCGGCCAAGGCCGCCGCGCTCGGCGTCAACCGGCCCACCGCATCGGAGCGCTACCCCGCCGCGTACTTCGTGGACGAGGTGAAGCGCGAGCTCCTCACCGACCCGATCTTCGGCGCCGGCGCGACGCCCGCGGCCCGGGTCGCCAGCGTGTTCGGCGGAGGCCTGCGCGTCCACACCACGCTCGACCCCCGCCGCCAACTCGCTGCGGAGGACGCGGTCTCCAAGGTGCTCGTCCGGCCGGAGAGCGACCCGTCCGCCGCAGTCGTGTCCATCGACCCGCGTAGCGGCTACGTGCAGGCGATGGTCGGGGGGCGCGACTTCTTCGGCGCGGGCCCGCACGACAAGGTCAACCTGGCCACCCAGGCCCAGCGGCAGGCCGGCTCTGCGTTCAAACCGATCGTCCTGGCGGCCGCGCTCCTCGACGGCATCTCGCTGAGCCGCTCCTACCGGGCGCCCCCCGAGATCGAGATCCCCGTCACCCGTCAGAAGCCGTGGAAGGTGCGCAACTACGAGGGCGGTGGCGGCGGCCGCATGAACCTGGTCGAGGCCACCGTCCACTCCAGCAACACCGTCTACGCCCAGCTGATCATGGAGGTCGGGCCCGCGAACGCCATGGGGTTGGCCCGGCGCATGGGCATCGCGTCCCCGCTCCAGCCGTATCCCGCGGCCGTCCTCGGCACCAACGACGTCACGCCGCTCGACATGGCGTCCGCGTACTCGACGCTCGCGGCGCGAGGCGTGCACGTGCCCCCCGTGCTCATCACCAAGGTGACCAAGGCAGATGGCACGGTGCTGTACCAGCACCAGCACCACGAGGATCGGGTGCTGCCCGAGTCGGTCGTCGACGCCGAGGTCCCCGTGCTCGAGCAGGTGGTGCGGCGAGGCACCGGCGTCAACGCCCGCATCGGGCGGCCGGTCGCGGGCAAGACCGGCACGAGCGAGAAGTGGAACGACGGATGGTTCGTCGGCTTCACGCCCGAGCTGGTGACGGCGGTCTGGGTGGGCTTCCCCGAAGGACAGGTCTCGATGGTTCCGCCGCGCACCCGCGTGCGCGTCACGGGCGGCACCTGGCCCGCCGAGATCTGGCAGCTCTACAGCACCACCGCGATGGCCGACCTGCCCGTGACACCGTTCCCGGTCGGCCGGACGGCTCCCGCGCAGCCCGCGGCGAACGGCTCGGCCTTCCCGCCGGGCGCGGTGGTGAAGGAGGTGGCGCGCGTGATCGGGATGATCGCGCCGCGCGCCGAGGACACGCTGTCGCGCGACGGCTGGCGGGTGGTGCGCACGGACGTGCCCAACGGCGACTACCCGCCGGGCTATGTCGTCGCCCAGTCGCCGTGCGCGGGCTGCCAGGCGATCGCGGCCTCGACCGTGACGATCTCGGTGAGCAAGGGCGCCGCCGACCTCGTCGTGGTGCCCAACCTGCTGGGGCTGACCGCGGACGAGGCGCGAACGACGTTGGTCGGAGACGACCTCCGAGCCGTATTGCTCGTCCGCGCCGAACCACCGGCCGCAGGCGCCGGCGGCCGCCGGGGCCTGGTCTGGAAGCAGAACCCGCCCGCCGACGCGGCCGCCGACCGAGGCGCGGCGGTGACGGTCTACGTCAACCCGAGCTGACCGGGCGCGACAGGCCGACCGCGCCGGCGACGTGCCACCGCCACGGGTGCTCGTCGCCGCGTCCGGGCGCGAGACCGATCCGGGTGGTGACGACCGGTCGCGCCGGCGGCGGGGTGCCGTCGTCGATGATCACGACTCCACGGTCGCCCGTGACCAGGTCGGCCCCGTCGAAGGCCCGGCCGAGGCCGAAGGCTGCGCACAGCTTGGCGGGGCCGTTGCAGAGGTCGGTGTCGCGACGGGCCGCGGGTCGGTTCCGCCGCATGTGGCCCAACCCGCTCAGCGGCGTGAGGCCGCGCAACAGCACGGCCACCCCCTCGCCTTCCTCGCCGCACACCGCGTTCGCGCAGAAGTGCATCCCGTAGGTGAAGTAGACGTACAGCAGACCGGGGCGCCCGAACATCGTCGCGTTGCGATTCGTGCGACCCCGGTACGCGTGACTGCCGGGGTCGATCGGGCCGCAGTACGCCTCGACCTCGACGATGCGCCCCGTCCGCCGCCCGCGCACGAGCACCTTGTTAAGCAGTTCGGGAGCCACCGCGCGCGGGTCGCGCCGGTAGAACGCGCGCGGCGGGCGCGCGGCCGTCAACCGTCTGCCGCGTCGAGACGCGCTCGATCGCGCGCCAGGTGATCACGAAACTGCTTCATCTGCTCGGCCACGGCCGCGGGCCCTGCACCGCCCGGCGTGCGACGTCGGCTGACGGCGACGCCCGGCTCCAACAGGCGCACGGCCTCGTCGTCGAAGGCGGGGTGCGCCTCCACCAGCTCGGTCAGCGGCACGTGACGTTCGAGCGCGTCGCGCACGAGGGCGCCCACCAGCGCGTGGGCGTCGCGGAAGGGCGTACCCTTCCCCACGAGGTGGTCGGCCAGGTCGACGGCCGCCGCCTCGGGCCGCTCGGCGGCCGCGCCCATGCGGTCGGCGTCGAAGGTGGCCGTGGCCAGCAGTCCCCCGAGCGCGGCCAGGGCAAGGACCACCTGGTCGACCGCGTCGAAGAGCGGCTCCTTGTCCTCCTGCAGGTCGCGGTTGTACGCGAGCGGCAAACCCTTGAGGGTGGTGAGGACGGCCGTGAGATGACCCACGAGGCGGCCCGCCTTTCCCCTCGCCAACTCGGCCACGTCGGGGTTCTTCTTCTGCGGCAGCATCGAAGAACCGGTGGCGTAGGCGTCGGCCAGATGGAGGAAGCCGAACTCCTCGGTCGACCACAGCACGACCTCCTCGCCGATGCGACTGAGGTGCACGCCGAGCAGGGCGAGGTCGAAGAGCGCCTCCGCGACGAAGTCGCGATCGCTCACCGCGTCGATGGAGTTCTCGAACCGGCGGGCGAAGCCGAGGTCGGCCGCCACACCGTCGGGGTCGAGCGCCAGCGACGAGCCTGCGAGCGCGCCCGCGCCGAGCGGCGACACGTCGAGGCGGCGCCGAGTGTCGAGCAAGCGGTCGACGTCGCGCGACAGCGCCCACGCGTGGGCGAGCAGATGATGGGCGAGCGGCACCGGCTGGGCCCGTTGCATGTGCGTGTAGCCCGGCAGCTGGATGTCGGCGGCCATCGCCGCCTTGGCCCGATCGTGCAGGACCTGCTGCAGCTCGACGACCCTGCCGGCGACCTCGAGCAGGGCGCGCTTGGCGAACAGCCGCACGTCGGTGGCGACCTGGTCGTTGCGGCTGCGTCCGGTGTGGAGCTTGGCCCCGGCCGGACCCGCCAGCTCCGTGACCCGCCGCTCGATCGCGGTATGCACGTCCTCGTCACCGGGACCGAACTTGAAGGTGCCCTGGGCGAGCTCCTCCTCGACGCGGTCGAGCGCGGTCAGCACGATGCCGACCTCGTCGTGGGTCATCACCCCGGCGCGCTCGAGCCCGCGCACGTGGGCGCGCGACCCGGCGAGGTCGTCGGGTGCGAGTCGGAGGTCGAAGCCGAGGCTCGAGGTGAAGGCGATGAGCTCCTCGGCCGGCTCGGCACCGAACCGGCCCTGCCACAGCGTCATTGGCGTTCGTCGCGCCGGCGGGGCTCGCCGCTCAGGGCCTGGCGCGCCGCCCAGGTCTCGACGCCGAGACCCCAGAGCCGCACGAAGCCCTCGGAGTGGTCGTGGCGGAAGCGGTCGGCGGCCTCGTAGGTCGCCAGCCCGTAGTCGTAGAGCCCCACCTCGCTCCGCCGCCCCACTGCGAGGCAGCGACCGGGCACCTCGCAGCGAAGCCGCACCTCGCCGGTGACGAAGCGCTGGCTCTCGTCGACGAACGCGTCGAGCGCCTGCTTCAGCGGCGAGAACCAGAGACCGTCGTACACGAGGTCGGCGTAGCGCGGCTCGAGGCGCGCCTTCTCGTGGGCCAGGTCACGTTCGAGGGTGATGTCCTCGAGATCGGCGTGCGCCATCAGGAGCGCGAGCGCACCGGGGCACTCGTAGACCTCTCGGCTCTTGATGCCCACCCGCCGGTTCTCGACCATGTCGATCCTCCCCCAACCGTACGACCCCACCACGCGTGTCACCTCGTCGACCAGCTCGTGAAGCGGCAGAACGCGGCCGTCGATCGCCACGGGCACGCCCTGCTCGAAGCGCAGGACGAGCTCGGTGGGCTCGGTGGCCGTCGGAGTCGTGAGCTCGTAGACCTCCTCCGGCGGCTGCTCCCACGGATCCTCGAGGATGCCGCACTCGATGGTGCGGCCCCAGAGGTTCTGGTCGATGGAGTACGGGCTCGCCTTCGTGACCGTGATCGGGATGTCGAAGCGCTCGGCGTACTCGATCGACTGCTCGCGGGTGAGGCCCCAGCCGCGCACCGGCGCCACCACGTCGAGGTCGGGCGCGAGCGCGCGCGTCGACACCTCGAAGCGCACCTGGTCGTTGCCCTTGCCCGTGCACCCGTGAGCGACGGCATCGGCACCGTGCTCGCGTGCCGCCGCGACCATGTGCTTGGCGATCAGCGGACGCGAGAGCGCGGACACCAACGGGTACTTGCCCTCGTACTTCGCGTTCGCCTTGAGGGCGGGTGCCACGAAATCGCGCGCGAACTCCTCGCGACAGTCGACGACGACAGCCTCGACCGCGCCCGCCGCGAGCGCCCGACGGCGGATCTCGTCGAAGTCGCCTCCCTGGCCCACGTCGGCGGCCAGCGCGATCACCTCCACCCCGAGCTCCTCCCCCAGCCAGCGCACCGCGACCGACGTGTCGAGGCCACCGCTGTACGCCAGCACCACCCGCTTCAAAGTCCCACCTTCCTCATCGTTCAGAGACCCGCGAGCGCGCTCAAGCGCCGGGCAACCTTGGCGCCGCCTGCCCGCTCCGACACCACGACCATCAGCGTGTCGTCGCCCGCCACCGTACCCAGGACGTCGGCCAGTCCCGCACGGTCGATCGCGCTGGCGACGACATGGGCCGACCCGGGCGGTGTGCGCAGGATCACCAGGTTGGCGGAGTGCGCCACCTCCACCACCCAGTCGCCGAACACCCGCTTGAGATGGTCCTCGGGGGCGATCCGCTCCTTCGCGTGCTCGGGGATGGCGTAGACGGTGTCGCCGCCCGGCACCCGCACCTTGACCGCGCCCAGCTCGTCGAGGTCACGCGAGACGGTTGCCTGTGTGGCGAGCACGCCGTCGGCTGCGAGCAGCTCGACCGCCTGCGCCTGGCTGGACACGGCGTGGTTCTCCAGCAGGCGGGCCAGCCGGTGCTGGCGTTGCGGCTTCGCCAGCCTCAAGCGTGCTCCAGGAGCCACAGGAGCAGACCGCGCTGCGCGTGCAGGCGGTTCCGCGCCTGCTGCCACACCGCGCTCTGCGGCCCGTCGATCACCTCGGCGGCCACCTCTTCACCCCGGTGGGCAGGGAGGCAGTGCAGGAAGATCGCGTCCGGCCGGGCCTGCTGCATGAGCTGCGGGGTCACCGTGAACCCCGCGAACGCGCGCCGGCGGGCCACCGCCTCGTCCTCGCGCCCCATCGACGCCCACACGTCGGTGCAGACGACGTTCGCCTCCTTCACCGCCTCGACCGGGTCGTCGGTGACGTGGGCCGGCACGCCGGGCTCGTAGCCCGAAGGCGTGGCCACGCGCATCTCCATCCCGGCCCGGTCGGCCGCCAGCACCAACGAGCGGCACACGTTGTTGCCGTCGCCCACCCACGCCACGGTCAGGCCCGCGAGCGATCCGAAGCGCTGCCGGATGGTCAACAGGTCGGCCAGGGACTGGCATGGATGGGCGTCGTCAGAGAGCAGGTTCACGACCGGCACCGTCGCCGCGGTGGCCAATCGCAGCACCTTGCTGTGCTCGAAGACCCGCGCCGCGATGACCGCGTGGTAGCACGACAAGGTGCGCGCCACGTCCTCCACGCTCTCGCGGCTGTCGAAGCCCAACTCGTCGCCGCGCATGCTGATGGGATGGCCACCCAGTTGCACCACGGCCATCTCCATCGAGTTGCGGGTGCGGTTGGACGGCTTCTCGAACAACAGGGCCGCACCGAGTCCGGCCAGCACCGGTGGCGGCGACGGTTGCTCGGCGCGGTCGAGCACGGCCATCAGCTCCTCGGCCGAGAGGTCGTCGACGTCGAGGAAGTGCCTCACGCGAGGACCGCCGTCAGGATGGAGACGGCTTCGTCGACCTCGTCGTCGGTGACGAGAAGCGACGGGGCCAGCCGCACCGCCGACTCGGTCACCGCGTTCACCACGAGGCCGGCGTCGAGGGCAGCCGCCACCGCGTCGCGACTCGGGCGGTCGCGCAGCTCGGCGGCCACCAGCAGACCGAGCCCGCGCACGCGGGCGATGGCCGCGATCGAGTCGAGCCCCTTTGTGAGCCGCGCACCTGCCGCAGTCGCACGCGCCCGCACGTCCTCGCGCTGCATCACCTCGAGCACCGCGCGCGCCGCCGAGGTCGCGAGCGGCTGCCCGCCGAAGGTCGTGGCGTGGTCGCCGGGCACGAAGGCGGCGGCCACGTCGTCGCGCGCCCAGCACGCACCGATGGGCACGCCGTTGCCGAGCGCCTTCGCCATGGTGACGACGTCGGGTTCGACGCCGAGGTGCTGGAAGCCGAACCACTTTCCCGTGCGCCCGAGACCCGTCTGCACCTCGTCGACGATGAGGAGGCACCCGCGCTCGTCGCACAGGCGCCGCACGCCCTGGAAGTACGCCGGCGTGGCGGGGTTCACCCCGCCCTCCCCCTGCACCGGCTCGAGCAGCACCGCGGCGACGACCGACGCGTCGAGGCTGGCGTCCAGCGCGTCGAGGTCGTCCCACGCGACATGGCGGAAGCCTTCCGGCAGGGGTTGGAAGGGCTCGTGCTTCTGGGGCTGGCCGGTCGCGTGCAGCGTGGCGAGCGTGCGCCCGTGGAACGACCCGTAGGCGCTGACGACCGCGTAGCGACCTGGTCCGGCCCACTTGCGCGCCAGCTTGATGGCGCATTCGTTGGCCTCGGCCCCCGAGTTGCAGAAGAACACGCGCCCGGAGGGTCCCCCGACGAGGCGGTCGAGAGTGGCCGCCACCTCGGGTCCGACGGTGGTGCCGAACAGGTTCGACACGTGCAGCAGGGTGCGGGCCTGGTCGCACAGCGCGTCGGCCACCTCGGGGTGGGCGTGGCCGAGCGACGTGACGGCCAGTCCCCCCAGGAAGTCGAGGTAGCACTTGCCGTCGGCGTCCCACAGACGCGCGCCTTCACCGCGCACGAACGTCACCGGCGGCTCCGGGTACGTGGGCATCAGCGGGCTGGAGCTCACGGGCTCACCATGGTGCCGACGCCTTCGGGCGTGAAGATCTCGAGCAGCAGGGCGTGCGGCATCCGCCCGTCGAGGATGTGGGCGTGGCCCACGCCCTTGCGCACGGCCCGCACGCACGATGTGACCTTCGGGATCATCCCGCCTTCGAGCGCGCCCGAGTCGATCATGGCCTCCAGCTCGTCGACCGCGATCGACGAGACGAGGGTGGCGGGGTCGTCGGCGTCCCTGCGCAGGCCCTCGACGTTGGTGAGGTACACGAGCTTCTCCGCGCCGAGCGCTTCAGCCACCGCGCCGGCCGCCGTGTCGGCGTTGATGTTGTACGCCTGGCCACCGACGTCGCTGCCGATGGTGGCGACCACGGGGATGAGGCCCTGGGCGAGCACGCGCTCGAGGATGGATGCGTTTACGGTGTCGACGTCGCCCACGAAGCCGAGCTCGGGCGAGCGCGCGGTGGCCGTGATGAGGCCCGCGTCCTCGCCCGACATCCCGACGGCCAAGGGGTCGTGCACGTTGATGGCAGACACGATGTCGCGGTTCACCTTGCCCACCAGCACCATGCGGGCGATGTCGAGTGTGTCCGCGTCGGTGACGCGCAGACCATCGCGAAACTCGGGCTCCTTGCCGAGCCGCGCCATGAGCTGACCGATCTGAGGCCCGCCACCGTGCACGACGACCGGTCGCATGCCGACCGAGCGCATGAGCACGATGTCCTGCGCGAACAGCACCGCCTGCGCGGGATCGTCCATGGCCGCACCGCCGTACTTGACGACCACGACCTTGTCCCAGAACCGCCGGATGTACGGCAACGCCTCCGCCAACACATGCGCCTTCCCCGACGCATTCACAAGCAGAGCACCGGCCGAAGGCCGGTTCCTTTCAGCTGCGCGAATGGGTGGGACGCCGGACGAGCAGCCGAAGGCCCGCGCGAGGACGGGTGGCCCGTAGGGAGGGCCCCGTCCGGGAGGGGCCCCGAAGGGGAAGATCGCGGACGGGAGGGACCCTGAGGGACAGGACCCGTCCGGGGGCGTTCCCGGGTGACCCGAGCCGTCCGGCGTCTCGGGAACCTCATGAGGTCCTCATGTTCTCGTCGATGTACGCCGGCGTGAGGTCGTTGGTGAGCATGCTGGCCTCCGCATCGCCCATGCCGAGGTGGGCGACGATCTCGACGTGGCGGCCGGCGAGATGCCCGCGGACCGAGGCGGCGTCGTGGTCGACGGCCACGCCGTCGCTCGCCACCACCGTGTCGCCGTACGCGACCGACGCCCGCTCGGGATCGAAGCCCACCCCCGCGCTGCCCAGCTCGCTCATGACCCGGCCCCAGTAGGGGTCGGCGCCGAACAGCGAGCACTTCACGAGCTGGCTCTCGGCCACCTTGCGCGCCGCGCGTCGCGCGTCGTCGACCGACTGCGCCCCCTTGACCCGCACGCGTACCACCCTGGTGGCGCCCTCCGCGTCACCTGCCATCTGCTCGGCAAGGTCGCGACAGGCGCGAGCCACCGCGTCGCGCAGCGAGTCCGCGCTCGCGGGACCGGCCCGCCCCCCGGCCAGGATGATGACGGTGTCGTTGGTCGACGTGCACCCGTCGACCGAGAGCGAGTTGAAGGACTCGTCCATCGCGTCGACGAGCGCGGCGCGCAGCGTCGACGGATCGCACGCCGCGTCGGTCGTGAGCACCGCGAGCATCGTCGCCATGTCGGGCGCGAGCATCGCCGCGCCCTTCGCCATACCGCCCACCGTGAAGCCGTGACCCCGCACCACCACCTCCTTGCGGTGGGTGTCGGTGGTGCGGATGGCTTCGGCCGCGTCGCCTCCACCGTCGGGCGACCGACCGCGCACGAGAGGTTTCACCCCATTTTCGATCGCGGTCATCGGCAACGGGATGCCGATGAGTCCCGTCGAGCAGACCAACACCTCTTCGACGGCGCAGCCGAGCTCACCCGCGACGAGCGCGCACATGCGCTCCGCGTCGTCGTGGCCCGGCTTGCCGGTGGCGGCATTGGCGTTGCCGCTGTTGAGCACCACCGCAGCGGCCCGCCCCCACGTCGCACCCAGGTGGGCGCGACTGACCAACACCGGCGCGGCCGTGGCCAGGTTCGAGGTGAACACCGCCGCCGCGCTCACGGGCGATGCGTCGTCGGTCGCCACGAGCGCCAGGTCGGGCACCCCCCCGGCCTTGATCCCGCAATGCACCCCCGCGGCGACGAACCCGGCAGCAGCAGTGACGCTCACGAGAACACCACCGGCCGAACCGGCAACCGAGCCGGTGGGCGGGTGGCCCGTAGGGAGGGCCCCGTCGGGGAGGGGCCCCGAGGGGGAGGATCCCGGACGGGAGGGACCCTGAGGGACAGGACCCGCCCGCCGGCGGAAGCGGGACCCGCGAACCCGCGACCCCTCACGGGTACACCCCCACGGTCGGGAGCCCGGCCGTCTCGTCGAGCCCGAGGAGCAGGTTGGCGCACTGGATCGCCTGCCCGCTCGCACCCTTGACCAGGTTGTCGATGGCGCAGAGCACGACGACCCAGCCCGTGCGCGCGTCGAAGCGGGCCGTGAGGTGCGCGGTGTTCGATCCCCACGTCGCCTTGGTCGACGGCGGTTCCTCGGACACGACCACGAACGGCTCCGCGTCGTAACGCGCGTGGAGCAGCTCGAGCAGAGACGCCGTCGACGTCGCGCCGCGCGGACGCGCGTAACACGTGGCCAGGATGCCGCGGGTCATCGGAGCCAGGTGCGGGGTGAAGAGCACCGACGCCCGGCTCGCCTGCTCGATCTCGGGCGTGTGCCGGTGGTCGAGCAACCCGTAGGCCGTGAAGTCCTCGTTGGCCGTGCCGAAGTGCGTCGTCTGCTTCAGGCTCCGGCCGGCGCCCGACACCCCGCTGGCCGCGTCGACGACCACCCCGCCAGGGTCGATCGTGCCTGCCGCCACCAACGGCGCCAGCGCGAGCGCAGCTGCGGTCGGGTAGCACCCTGCCGCGGCCACGGCATCGGCGGCCGCGATCTCGGGCCGGAACAGCTCGGGCAGTCCGTAGGCGAAGTCCGCGATCAGGTCGGGGCACTGGTGGGCCTCGCCGTACCACTGGCGGTACACGGCCGGGTCGCGCAAGCGGAAGTCGGCGGCCAGGTCGACGACCCGGCCGACTCGCTTGCGCAGCTCGGGCATGAGCTGCTGCGATTCACCGTGGGGCAGGCCGCAGAAGACGAGGTCGAGGCCGTCGGCCGCGCTCGCGTCGTAGCGGCCGAACGTGAGCGACGGATAGGCGGCCGAAAGGCTCGGGTACACCGCCGCCACCCGGTTGCCCGCCTGGGTGTCGCCTGTGGCCCACGCCACGTCCAGCTCGGGATGGGCGGCCAGGAGCCGCAGCAGCTCGGCCCCCGTATAGCCCGAGGCACCCACGATGCCGGTCCGGTGCATCCCCCGACTATACGTGGTTGCGCATAATCATGCAGGACAGTGCCGGCGCAAGGGCCCGCTCACCCCCGGAGGCGCGCGGGATGGGTGGCCTCGACCGCGTCGATGCACCGGCGACGCGCCTCGGCCACCTCGTCGTCCGTGAGCGTGCGGTCGAGGGCGCAGAAGCTGAGGCGGTAGGCGAGGCTCCGCCTGCCCTCGGCGAGCCCTGGGCCGCGGTAGACGTCGAAGAGCCGGAGGTCGTCGAGCAGGGGCCCGCCCGCTTCGCGGAGGGTCGCCTCCACCGCGGCCGCGGGCGTCGACTCCTCGACCTCGAAGGCCAGGTCGATGTCGTTCGACGGAAAGCGGCTGACGGGTCGCGCCTGGTCGCTCCGGCGGGCGGTGGCGAGCAAGCGGCCGAGATCGCACTCGATCCACCCGACGCGTCCGGCGATCGCGTGGGCCTGCAGCACGTCGGGGTCGACCTCACCGACCACGCCCAGCTCCTCGCCGTTGCGGTCGAGCAGCCGCGCCGTGCGCGTGGGGTGCAGGCCGGCAACACGCCCCGCATCGAGCCGGACGCCGTCGAGCCGGAGCGCGCCGGCAAGGACACTCCACACGCGCGCGGCTCCCACCGCGTCGCCACCGAGACCGGTGAGCACGACCGCCAGACGCTCGCGCTCGTCGGGCAGCGGCTGCTCGGGCGACTCGGGCCTCGGGTACACGTTCCCGATCTCGAACAGCCGGAGGTCGTGGCGCTGGTGGGAGTGGTTGAACGTGACCGCCCGGAGCATCCCCGGCAACATCGACGTGCGCAGCACCGACTCCTCGCGCACGAGCGGGTTCGTCAGCACGAGCGGGCGGTCGTCCAGACCGGCGCGCTCGAGGTCGCCCGGCGCGAGGAGCGACAGACCGAACGCCTCCGTGCACCCGGCGCCGAGGAGGATGTCGCGCACGAGGCGCCGCTCGCGCTGGTAAGGCGTGAGGTTCCCGACGAGGGGGCTCGGCGGCACCGTGCGTTCGATGTTGGCGTAGCCGTGGTGGCGGGCCACCTCCTCGATGACGTCGATCTCGCGCTCGGAGTCGGGCCGGAACGTCGGGATCTCGACCTCGTTCAGGCCGTCGCCCACCGGCTCGGTGCGGAAGCCGATGGGGGTGAGGTAGCTGCGAACCTGCGCGTCGCTCAGCTGCGTACCGAGGATCGCGTTCACGCGGGCGGTGCGCACCTCGACCCGGCGGGGCGTCGGCAGGTACCTCGGGGCGTCGACCACGAACGGGCCCGCCTGCACGGCGGCGTCGGGCAGCAGCTCGCAGAAGCGGGCGATCGCGCGGTCGACGCTCTCGGGGTCGCACCCCCGCTCGAACCGCACCGAGGCCTCGCTCCGCACGCCGACTCGCTTGGCCGTGCGCGCGATCGCCATGGGCGTGAAGTAGGCGGCCTCGAGCAAGACGGTCGTCGTGTCGGTGGCGATCTCCGACGAAGCACCGCCCATGATCCCCGCGATTCCGACCGGCGTGGATTCGGCGTCGCAAATCAGGCAGTCGGGCGACGGGCCCTCGCCCAGGACACGCTCCACGCCGTCGAGCGTCACCAGCCGCTCGCCCGGGCGGGCGGCGCGCACGCGGAGTCCCCCGCCCGGCAGGCGCGCCAGGTCGTAGGGGTGCGTCGGCTGGCCCAGCTCGAGCATCACGTAGTTCGACGCATCGACGACATTGTTGATCGGTCGCATGCCCGCGACCGTGAGCCGCCGCTGCACCATTCGCGACGACGCCGTCACCTTCACCCCGCCGAGCACCGTGGCCGAGAAGCGTGGGCACAGCTCGGGGCTCTCGATCTCGATGTTGACCTCGGTGCCCGGTCCGGGTGGTGACGGGTCGGGCAGGACGAACGGGAGACGGAGCTTGGCTGCGACGTCGCGTGCCACACCCGCCATGCACAGGGCATCGGGACGATTGGTCTCGATGTCGAGGTCGAACACGACGTCGGGGGTGAGGCCGAGCGCCTCGGCGAGGGTCTGACCCGGTGTGCCCGTCGCGAGCACCATGATCCCCTCGGCGTCGTGACCGAGATGGAGCTCACGCGCCGAGCAGATCATCCCGTTCGACTCGACGCCCTTCAGCTTGCGCCGCGTGATCTCGACGTCGCCCGGCAACACCGCGCCGACGCGCGCCAGCGCGACGAGATCGCCGGCCCCGAAGTTGCGCGCCCCGCACACGACCTCCACGACGTCGCCCGGACCCGCGTCGAGGGCGACGCGCTGGATGTAGTCGGCCCCCGCGATCGGGCCGACTTCCAACACCCTGGCCACCACCACGTCGTCGAGGCCCTTCCCCACCGTCTCGACTCCGTCCACCACGAGGCCGAGCTCGTTGAACGTGTCGGTCAGCGCGCGGGCATCGTCGCCCAGGTCGGGCGCGAAATCGCGGAGCCACGAGAGGGGGACGAGCATGAGTCGATCCTAAAACTGGGACAGGAAGCGGATGTCGTTGTCGAGGAAGACACGCATGTCCTCCAGCCCGTACTTCATCTGGGCGAGGCGGTCGATGCCGAAGCCGAAGGCGAAGCCCGACCACTCCTCGGCATCGATGCCGACCGCGGCGAAGACGTTGGGATCGACCATGCCGCAGCCCCCCAGCTCGATCCAGCCGGTGTGCGAGCACGTGCGGCACCCGCTGCCCCCGCAGACGTGGCAGGTGACCTCAAACTCGGCGGATGGCTCGGTGAACGGGAAGAAGCCGGGCCGGAGGCGGGAGTGGCGGCCGGGGCCGAAGTATTCGCCGGTGAACAGCTCGATGGTGCCGGCCAGGTCGCCGAACGTGATGTCGCGGTCGACGACCAGCCCCTCGATCTGGCTGAAGCCGGGCAGGTGGCGCGCATCGGGGGTGTCGCGCCGGTGGGACTTGCCGGGTATCACCGTGTAGATGGGCGGCGGCTGCGACTCCATCACCCGGATCTGGACGGGCGAGGTGTGGGTGCGCAACAGCGTGGACTCCGGGGCACCCCAGTCGAGGAACAGCGTGTCGTGCATGCTGCGCGCCGGGTGTCCGGGCGGGAAGTTGAGCGCCTCGAAGTTGTACCAGTCGGTCTCGACGTGGGGGCCCTCGCTCACCGTGAACCCCATTCCGACGAACAGGTCCTCGAGGACCTGCTGGGTGCGCGTCACGAGATGCAGGTGGCCACGGCCGAACGGGTCGGGCGGCACCTCGGTGAGATCCAGGCGATCCGCCGCCAGCTGTGCCTCGCGCTCCAGCGCACCGTGGGCGGCGCGCGACTCGGCGAACCAACGCTCGAGCTCGTCTCGCGCCTCATTGAGCCGGCGACCCGCCTCCCGCCGTCGATCGGGCTCGAGGCCGCCCAGCTGGCGGTGCAGTCGCGCCAGGCGGCCGCGCTTGCCCACCACCTCCTGCTCGGGCAGGTCGGGAGCCTGCGCGCGGATGGCCTCGATCTCGGCCACCACCTCGTCGAACGTCATGCCCGGTGCCGCTCCTCCACACCGCCGGACGGCAGGGTGAAGCGGAAGGTCGAGCCCTGCCCCATCACCGACTGGGCCGTCAGCTTGCCACCGTGGGCCTCGACCAGCCCGCGACTTATCCAGAGACCGAGCCCGGAGCCCGTCGGACGGGTCTCCGCGCTGCGGTAGAACTTGTCGAAGACCCGGTGCAGCTCGTGCTCCGGGATGCCCGCACCCTGGTCGACAACCGCCAGCGCCACCTCGTCGATGCCGACCTGGCCGAGCACCCGCAGGCCACGCGGGTCCGCGTACTTCGTCGCGTTCTCCACCAGGTTGGTGAGCACCTGCTCGACCTTGTCGGGGTCGGCCCACACCGCGGGGAAGCCCTCGGGGAACGACGTCTCCGCCTCGAGCTCGGCGTACTCGAGCTGGAGCTTCTCGACGACCGCGGCGGCGACGTCGACCAGGTTGACGAGCTGGCGACGCAGCACCAGCCGTCCACTCTCCAACCGGCTGATGTCGAGCAGCTCGGTGACCAGGCGCGTCACACGATCGGCGTCGTGGTGCACCTGCTCGAGCATCATCTTCTTCTGTTCGTCACCGAGTCGGTCCCAGCGGTTGAGGAGCAGGCTCGTGTAGCCCTTCACCGACGTGAGTGGCGACCGGAGCTCGTGGCTGACGGTAGACACGATCTCGATACCCGACGCACTCGAGCGACCGCGCCGTTCGGCGTCGCGCAGCACGAGGATGGCGCCCACGAGCGCGCCCCGTTCATCGCGCTCGTAACGGCCGGTGAGGTTCACCTTCAGCTCGCGGTCCCCGGCACCGCGCAGCCGCACCTCTTGCTCGGGGATGCGGCTCACGCTGCGCAATCGGGCCGAGGAGTGCCAGCCGCTGTCGACCAGCGGCTTGCCGTTGCGCGCGCGCGGGTCGAACAGGTCCTCGCAGCGCCGGCCGACCATCTCTTCGAGGCGCAGACCGGTCAGGAGCTCGGTGGCGGCATTCGACCCCACGACACGACGTTGGGCGTCCAGCTGCAGCACCGCGTCGGGGAAACGGTCCACGTCGATCATCGGGACCGCCGTTGGCGCGCCGCCTCGAAGCAGAGCACCGCCGCCGCCATGCCGACGTTCAGCGAATCGGTGCGGCCCACCATGGGGATGGTGACGCGCCGGTCCAGGCACGCGTCGATCGCTTCCGGCAGGCCGTTGGCCTCGTTGCCGAGCGCGAACGCCACCGGCGCGCGCAGGTCGACCTCGTCAGGGGCGTCACCACCCCGGGCCACCGTGCCCAATCGCTGCAGCCCCGCCGTCCCCAGCCGCTCGAGTACCTCCACCGGTTCCCCTCCGGCCACCACGGGGACGTGAAAGAGCGCGCCCGCCGACGCGCGTACCACCTTCGGGTTGTACAGGTCGACGGAACCGTCGCAGCAGACTACCCCTCCGGCCCCCGCGCCCTCGGCGCTCCGGAGCACGGTTCCGAGGTTGCCCGGGTCACGGATGTCGACGCACACCACCACCAGTGTGGCGGGCAGAACGGCATCGAGCGCGACATCTACGAAGCCGACGACGCCGACGACCGATTGCGGGGTGACGGTGTCGGCGACCCGTTCCATCACGCCGGGCTCGAGCTCGAACACCGGCACCGCCGCCTCGCGGGCCCGATCGACCGTCGGGTCCTCGGTGCCGGCGACCACGAACACCGCTTCGACAACGACGCCCGCGGCCAACGCCTCCGCGAGGACGCGCGAGCCCTCGAGGACGAAGGTCCTCTCGTCGTGGCGAGCCCGGCGACGCTCGACCAGGCGTCGGAGCCGCTGGACCTTCGGGTGGCGGAAGCCGAGCACGCTCAGCTGGCTTGACGCGCTCCCTCCGCCACCTTCACGAGGGCGGCGAATGCGGCGGGATCGGAGACGGCGAGGTCCGCCAGGATCTTGCGGTCGACCTCGACCCCTGCGATGCGGAGGCCGGAGATGAAGCGGCTGTAGCTCATCCCGTTCTGGCGGGCGGCCGCGTTGATGCGCTGGATCCACAGCTGTCGGAAGTCGCCCTTGCGCGCCCGGCGATCGCGGTACGCGTACTGCAGCGAGTGCATCACCTGCTCGCTGGCGGCGCGGAAGGACCGGCTCTTGTTGCCGTAGTACCCCTGCGCGCGCTCGAGCACCGCACGACGGTGCTTCTTGCTGTGGACGGCGCGTTTCACCCTTGCCATCGGACGCTCCTTTCGGGACGGTGGGAGGAGAAGCCGGCAGCGGGAGGCTCCGCTTGCTGGGACGGGCTTCCTGGCGGCTCGGCTTCGTGGAGGCGGACTCGCTAGAGGCCGAGCAGGCGCTTCACGTTGGCCCGGTCGCCGCCCGTGACCTCCACGTCGCGGGCGAGGCGACGGGTGCGCACGGACGACTTCTTCTCGTAGTTGTGGCCCCGGAAGGCCTTGCGGCGCATCAGCTTGCCGCTGCCGGTCACCCGGAACCGCTTGGCCAGACCCCGGTGCGTCTTCATCTTGGGCATCTCAGCTCTCCTGCTCGCTGGGGACCGGCTGGTCGCCGTTGGGATGTGCCTCCGACGCGGCCGCCTTCGCGGCCGCCTGCTGGGCCCGCTTGTCGGGTGCGAGCACCATGATCATGTTGCGTCCGTCGAGCTTCGGGTGCGCCTCGATCTTCGCCAGCGGATGCAGTTGCTCGGCGATCTTGTCGAGTATCCGCTTGCCCAGCTCGGGATGTGCCATCTCTCGTCCCCGGAACATGATCGTGATCTTCACCTTGTGCCCGTGGCCCAGGAACTGGCCGACCTTGCGCGTCTTGGTGTCGAAGTCGCCCTCGCTGATCTTGGGCCGGTACTTCATCTCCTTGATCGCGACGTTCGTCGCGCGCCGTCTCGACTCCTTCACCCGCTGCGCGGCTTCGTACTTGAACTTTCCGTAGTCCATGATCCGGCAGACGGGTGGGTTCGATTGCGCAGCCACCTCGACCAGGTCGAGATCGAGCTCGCGGGCGATGTGGAGGGCCTCGGGGAGCGGTTTGATCCCCAGCTGCTCCCCATCAGCGGAGATGAGGCGAACCTCGCGAGCCCTGATGCGATCGTTGATCCTGGGCTCATTGGTGGCCGGTGCGGCTATGCGGCATCACTCCTTGGCGACGGTCGTCGAACCGTCCGCTCCGTTCGCGCGGAATCCGTGCACGCGAAAAAGGCGGACGTCGGGAAAGCAACGTCCGCCCTCGGCGGTCGATCGACCCGGTGCACCAGCGACGAGCTGCCGGCCGGGTGGGGGTTCGCGACCCCGCTTTCCGTCTTCTGTTGTGGGTTTAGGGTAGCAGCATGGGCACGATCTGGACACCAAGCGGCGAGCGACCGGTGGGGCGCGACGAGCCGTCGGCCGAGGCTGCACCCGAGCCCGAACCGGAGCTGAGCGACGAACAGATCGCGGCAGAGATGGCCGAGGCGCAGCGGCAGTTGCTCGCCGCGCCGGTCTCTGTCGTCGTCGCCAACCACTGCATCGGTCTCTTCCAACTGGCCGCGCTCCACCTCAACCAACCCGAGCCCGACCTGGTGCAGGCATCGGTGGCGATCGACGCCCTCGCAGCCATCGTCGAGACGCTCGGGTCGCGCCTCGGCGACGACGAGTCCACGCTGCGCGACGCGCTGGCGCAGCTGCGTCTCGCCTTCGTGCAGGTGACGAAGGCGACAGGCGGCACCTGAACCGCTACGCGCGCGGCGCCACATGTGCCGCCTCCCACGTCCCCAGGTGCCCGGGACGAACCTCGAAGCTCACGGGCGTGCCCGCCGCGATCGTGCGGCTGCCGTCGGCGACCTGGGTACAGTGGAAGAGCCAGCGCTCGTCTCCGGCCTCGACCCAGCCGATGCCGCGTCCCTCGTCGAACTCGGCGACACGCCCTTGCACGACGCGTCCCCCCATCAGTGCACGATCTTGGAGATGGGCAGCTCGATGATGTCGGTGGCGCCGTGGTCCTTGAGAGCAGGGATGAGCGTGTTGATGTCGGACTTGGGCACGACCGTCTCCACCGCGTAGCCGCCTTCGCCGAACAGCTTCGACACGGTGGGTGACTTGAGCGCGGGCAGGATCTCGATGATGCCGTCGAGGTCGACCTCGGCCACGTTGAGCTTGACGAGGACGCGCCCGCGCGCCTCCAGCGTCCCCTCGAGCAGTGACTGGATCTGGCTCATGGCGTGACGCTTCGGCAGGTCTTCGTAGGCCGCCGGGTTGGCGATGAGCTCGGTGAACGACACGAGGATCGTGTCGATGATGCGAAGGCCCGCGGCGCGCAGCGCGCTCCCCGTCTCGGTGAGGTCGACGATGGCATCGACGATGTCGGGAACCTTGGCCTCGGTGGCGCCGTAGGAGAGGCGGATGTCGACGTCGAGGCCGTGCCGCGTGAAGAAGCGGCGCGTGAGCTCGGGGAACTCGGTGGAGACGCGCGCGCCGCGCTTGAGGTACTCGATGCGCTCGACCCCGGAGTCCGCGTGCACGGCCACGACGATCCGCACGGGTCGCGCGGTGGCCTTCGAGTAGTGGAGCTGACAGAGCGAGACGACGTCACTGCCCGTCTCCTCGATCCAGTCGCGGCCGGTGATGCCGATGTCGAACAGTCCCTCGGCGACGTAGCGCGGGATCTCCTGCGGGCGCAGGATGCGCACCTCGTCGATGCGCGGGTCGGCGATCGTGGCGCGGTAGGTGACGTCGGAGGAGCGCTGCACCCCGAGGTCGGCCTCGTCGAAGAGCTCGAGGGTGGCGCGCTCGAGCGAGCCCTTCGGGAGGACGAGCTTCAGCATCCGGTCGACCGGCCCGACCCGGTCAGGTCGTGCCCTTCGGCAGCTGGCGCAGGAGGTCGACCATCTCGATCGCAGTCATGGCCGCCTCGAAGCCCTTGTTGCCCGCCTTGGTTCCCGCCCGCTCGATCGCCTGCTCGATGGTGTCGGTGGTGAGCACGCCGAACACGACCGGGACGCCGGTGTCGAGCTGGGCCCGCTGGATGCCTGCCGCGCACTGCCCGGCCACGTGCTCGTAGTGCCCGGTGGCGCCACGGATGACCGCGCCGAGGCAGATGACCGCGTCGAAGTCGCCCGAGGCGGCGAAGCGCTGGGCCACGAGCGGGAGCTCGAAGGCGCCCGGCGCCCACGCGACCGTCACGGACGCGTCGTCGACGCCGTGGCGCAGCAGACCGTCGCGGCAACCGGCGAGCAGACGCTCGGTGATGAGGTCGTTGAAGCGCGCGCATGCGATGGCGACTCGCAGCCCCTCGCCGCGCAGCTGGCCGCTCACATCGGCGGCTCCCCGGCTATAGGACGTCATCGAGGCCCTCCAACAGGTGGCCCATCCGCGCCTTCTTGGTGCGGAGATAGTGGATGTTGTGGGGGTTGGGCTCGACCTCGAGCGGCACCCGCTCGATGATCTCCAGGCCGAATCCCTCGAGTCCACCGTACTTGGCCGGGTTGTTGGTCAGTAACCGCATTGTCGTGATGCCCAGGTCGACGAGGATCTGAGCCCCGATGCCGTACTCACGACTGTCCACCGGCAGGCCCAGACGGAGGTTGGCGTCGACGGTGTCGGCGCCTTCGTCCTGCAACTTGTAGGCCGCGAGCTTGTGGGCGATGCCGATGCCCCTGCCCTCGTGGCCCCGCAGGTACACGACCGCGCCCAACCCCTGCTCGGCGATGCGTTGCATCGACGCCTCGAGCTGCGGGCCGCAGTCGCAGCGCAGCGAGCCGAAGACGTCGCCCGTGAGGCACTCGCTGTGCATGCGCACGAGCACGTTCTCCTCACCCTGCACCGCCCCCTTGACGAAGGCGAGGTGCTGGTCCTGGTTCAGGACCGATTCGTACGCGTAGCAGGTGAACTCGCCCCACTCGGTTGGTATCGGGGCCTCGGCGATGCGCTTGACCAGCTTCTCGCGCTGGCGCCGGTGACGGATGAGATCGGCGATGGAGATGAGCAGCAGCTCGTGCTCCTCGCAGAAGCGCTCCAGGTCGGGCAGCCGCGCCATGTCGGTCTTCTTCTCGTCGACCACCTCGCACAGCACGCCCGCCGGGTAGAGGCCCGCCATGCGCGCCAGGTCGACCGCCGCCTCGGTGTGGCCGGCGCGCTTGAGCACGCCGCCTTCGCGATAGCGAAGGGGATAGATGTGACCGGGGCGGGCGAGGTCGCCGGGACGGGTGGCCGGATCGATGAGCGCCTGAATGGTGGTCGAGCGGTCGAAGGCCGAGATACCGGTGCTCGTGCCCTGCCGGGCGTCGACGGAGACGGTGAACGCGGTGCGGTTCGACTCGGTGTTCACCGGGACCATCAGCGGCAGGTCGAGCTCGTCGAGCCGGTCGCCCGTCATGGGCACGCAGATCACACCGGAGGTGTGTTGGAGGAAGAACGCGATCTTCTCGGGAGTCGCGGCTTCCGCAGCCATGATGAGGTCGCCCTCGTTCTCGCGCTCCTCGTCGTCGGTGACGACCACGATCTCGCCGCGGCCCACGGCCGCGATCGCATCTTCGACCCGGGCGAACGGCATCGGTCTCTCCTTCACATCACTCTCCGGCACATCACTCACTCCGGCACAGCTGGATCTTGGTGGTGCAGCAGTCGTTCGACGTACTTGGCCATGACGTCGACCTCCACGTTGACGCGCCCGCCCCGGCCCTTCCGGCCGAACGTGGTGACGGCCATGGTGTGTGGGATCACGGCCACGGTGAACCCGTCGTCGAGTGGCTGCACGACCGTGAGGCTGCACCCATCGACGGTGATCGAGCCCTTCTCCACGACGTAGCGGATGAGCTCGGCGGGCACGCGCACCCTGAGGTCGGGCGCGGGCTCGACGATCTCACCGACGGCGACGACGTGGCCCTGCACGAGATGCCCGCCGACACGGTCTGCCAACCGCAGCGGGCGCTCGAGGTTCACGGAGTCACCCGGGCGCAGGTCGTCGAGGTTGGTGCGCGAGAGGGTCTCGTCGACTGCGTGCGCCTCCCACCACCCCGCCCCGACCTCGGTGACGGTCACGCAGCAGCCGTTGACCGCGATCGAGTCGCCGATCTTCGCGTCCTCACTCGTCAGCGGGGCGTGGAAGCGGAAGCGGCCGCCGTCGCGCGTCTCGACCCGGCCCAGCTCCTCGACTATCCCGGTGAACACGATTCCCCCGTGACCGGCGCGAGCTCGACCCTCAGGTCGCCGCCGAGCTGCTCGACCGACTCGATGCGGCCGCGCCACACCTCGGCGATCGTCGCCGCGCCGGGACCCGCGAACAGCGGCCGGGAGTCGTCGCCGCCGGACAACGCGGGCGCCAGGTACAGCACATAGCGGTCGACGAGGCCGGCCCGATGGAAGGCGCCCGCCACGGTGGCGCCGCCCTCCACCAGGAGCTGCACGACGTCGCGCTGCCCCAGCTCGTCGAGCACGCCGTCGAGCCCGCCGCTCAGCTCGACGCACGGCTGACAGCGCGCGCCCGCTGGTGCGCTGCCGAGCACGACGCGCAACGGATCGCGGACGTCACTCCGTCCGGCCCCGGCGGCGGGCGCCGGACGGGCGGTCAGCGCGGGGTCGTCGGCCTTCACCGTGCCCGCCCCGACGAGCACTGCGTCGCTCTCGGCCCGCAACCGATGGGCGTCGGCGCGCGCCGCCTCACCGGTGATCCACTGACTCGTGCCGTCGGGCGCCGCGATACGGCCGTCGAGCGTGGCGGCCAGCTTGAGCACGACCCAGGGACGGCCCGTTGTGCGGTGCTTGATGTACGGCGCGAGCTGCGCACGCGCCTCGCGCGCGCACACGCCGAGCGTGACTTCGATGCCGGCCGCGCGCAGACGGGCGACCCCCCGCCCGTGCACCCGCGGGTCGGGGTCGTCGATCGCGACGACGACCCGCCGCACGCCCGCGGCCACCAACGCGTCCGCGCACGGCGCGGTGCGGCCGGTGTGCGAACAGGGCTCGAGCGTGACCCAGAGGGTGGCACCGCGTGCCGCGTCGCCCGCCCGTTCGAGCGCGACCGCCTCTGCGTGGGCCTGGCCCGGAGGCAGGGTCGCGCCTTCGAAGGTGTGACCGTCGACACTCTCGACGACGCAGCCGACCCAGGGATTGGGATGCGCGGTGGCGCGCACCGATGCGCCCAGCTCGATCGCCCGTCGCATGGCTCGCTCGTCGTCCACCACCATCAAGTGTGGTGGCTCGTGGGCTCGTCGGCCAACAGCCGCAGCGCGTGGGGCAGGATGTCGAGCACGCCGGAGAGGCACTCGACCGCACCGGTCGGCGAACCCGGCGTGTTCAAGACGATGCAGCGCCCGATGGTGCCGGCCGCGTTGCGCGACAAGCGCCCCTTGTCGCGGTTCACCGCGAGCATGCCGAGGATCAGGCCCGGAGCCTCGCGCTCGAGCACCCGCCGGGTCCCCTCCGGCGTGAGGTCGCGTGGCGAGAACCCGGTGCCGCCCGTCGTCACGATCAGCCCTGCGAAGCCCTGCGCCATCGACGTGATCGCGCTGGCCACCTCGTCGATGCCGTCGCTCACAACGCCCCGACTCACGACCTCGAACCCGTTCGCCGCCAGCTGGTCGGCCAGGGCGCGACCCGACTCGTCCTCGCGCGTGCCCGCGACCACACCGTCCGACACGGTGAGCACCTTGGCGCGCAACGAGCGGCTCACCCGATGGCCGCGCGCAACCGACGCGCCGCGCCGAGCGCGTCGTCGGCACCGAAGATGGCGTTCCCCGCCACGAACGTGTCGGCCCCGGCCGCGGCGGCGACCGGGGCGGTCTCCTCGTTGATGCCCCCGTCGACCTGCAGCGCCACCCGCAGTCCGCGGCGGTCGATCGCTTCCCGCGCCCGGGCCACCTTGGGCATCACCTCGTGCATGAACGTCTGGCCACCGAAGCCGGGGTGCACCGTCATGAGGAGCAGCAGGTCGATCTGGTCGAGATAGGGCTCGGCCGCTTCGAACGGTGTCTCCGGGTTGACGGCCAGGCCGACGTCGAGGTGCAGACGACGCATCTCCGCACACAGCTCAGCGGTGCCGTCGATCTCGACGTGCACCGAGCATCCGTTCGCACCCGCGTCGGCGAACGCCTCGAGGTAGTCGCAGGGGTTGTCGATCATGAGGTGACAATCGAGGTAGAGCGCGGTGTGGGGGCGCAACGACTTCACGACTGGCGGCCCGATGGTGAGGTTGGGCACGAAGTGGCCGTCCATCACGTCGACGTGGAGCAGGTCGGCCTCGGGTGTGACGTCGTCGATCTCGCGTGCGAGCGCGGCGAAGTCCGCGGACAGAATCGACGGAGCCAGGCGCGCCATGGGGCGATCCTACCGACGCCGCTTCAGGCCGAGCAGGAACATCCCGTCGGTGCCGGCCGTCTGTGGCAACAGCCGGGCGCCGCGACCCGCGGGCATCCACGGCTCCTCCGGCGGATCGAGCGCGAGGAGCTCGGGACGCGCGACGGCCAGCCAGTCGTCGACGGCCGTCGTCTCCGTGCGCGTCAAGGTGCAGACCGCGTAGAAGACCGTTCCTCCGGGGCGCACCATGTCGGCGGCGGCGACGAGCAGCTCGCGTTGGAGGACGGCGAGGGTGTCGACATCCTCCGGTTGCACGTGCCAGCGGGCGTCGGGGCGCCGGCGAAGCACCCCGAGACCGGAGCACGGGGCATCGACGAGCACCCGGTCGAACGTGCCGGCGCGGTGCGGCGGACGGCGGCCGTCGGCGATCAAGGTGGCGAGGCTCGTCGCGCCGAGCCGCCTCGCGTTGGCCGCGACCAGGCGGGCGCGACCGGGGCGCACGTCGGCCGCGGTCACCGATGCACCCGTCGCCGCCATCAACGTCGCCTTGCCCCCGGGCGCGGCACACACGTCGGCGACCCGCTCACCCGGCTTGGCATCGACGTAGTCCGCCACCCATTGCGACGCCCGGTCCTGCACGTAGCCGTCAGCGCGCTCGTCCACCTCTCCCGCCACGTTCATCTGCTGCAGGGCGCCGAGGGCGCAGTCCGCGCCGAGGTCCGCGGCCAATCGGGCCACCATCCAGTCGGGGTAGCTCAGCCGGGTCGGCGGATCGGGCCAGCGCACGGGCTCGGATGCGACCTTGCGCAACACCGCGTTGACGAGCCCGCGGGCGCGCTCGGGCGCGAGGTCGACAGAGGTGGCCACCGCCGCGTGCGCAGGGGTACGGAGGAAGACGAGCTGGTAGGAGCCGAGGCGCAGCACGTTGCGCACGATCGGCTCGATCCGCTCCGGTTCCTTCACGAAACGGCCCGCGACCCAATCACATGCCCGACGCATGCGCGTCGTCCCGTACACGAGCTCGGTGACGAACGCGCGATCGCGCGCGCCAAGGCGGCTGCCGTGGAGCATCGGCGGGAGCACGAGGTTGGCGTAGGCGCCTTCGGTGTCGATGCGGAGCAGCGCGTCGAGCGCGACCCGGCGGGCGGACGGGGTCATGTCCCGAGTGCTTCGCCGGGCTGCCACCGGGCCCCTCGGGCCCAGTCGGATGCGTTCATGCGGCCCTTGCCTTCAGGCTGCACCACGAGCAGCTCGAGCTCACCGTCGTGCACGCGCGCCCGATGCACCTTGAGCCGCTTGCCGCGGAAGGTCGTCCACGCGCCGCCGACGCGCACCACCCGCTCGAGCTGCTCGGGCGGTTGCGACCAGTCGAGGCGCAGCTCCTGCGGTGCCAGCTTCTCCGCGTACGTCGGCTCGCCCACCTGGGGCCTGGGCTCCGGCAGGCCGCGCCCATCCGAGGCATGACGGAGCAGCTGCAGCAACAGGTTCGTGCCCAGCCCGGTGAGCCGGGCGCGCAGCTCCGCGGCCGTCTCGTGGGGCAGGACCTGCACGACGTGCTCGGCGTAGATGGGGCCGGTGTCGAGGTTCTCCTCCAACCGCATGATGCCGACACCCGTGGTGAGGTCGCCCGCGAGGATGGCGCGCTCGACCGGCGCGGCACCGCGCCAACGTGGGAGCAGGGAGAAATGCATGTTGATCATGGGCACCGCGTCGAGCACCGGCTTCTTGATGAGTCGCCCGAAGGCGACGACCACCGCGAGATCGGCACCTGCGTCGACCACGTCGTCGACCTTGTCGGTGACGGGCAGGCCCAGCTCGAGCGCGGCCGCCTTGACCGGGCTGGGGAGCAGCGCTCCGCCGCGCCCGCGGCGTTTGTCGGGGCGGCTCACGACGAGGAGCACATCGTGGCCGTCGGCCACCAGTGCCCGAAGGGGCGGGACGCCCACCTCGGGCGTGCCCAGGTAGGCCAGCCGCAGGGCTACAAGGCTCCTGCGCGCTCGGACCGGGGCGGATCGACCGGAAGCCCGAGCGCGCGCTGTCGCAGGATGCGGCGCGCCTCCTTCTGCTGGTCCGGCTCGAGGTGCTGGAGCAGGAGCACGCCGTCGAGGTGGTCGAGCTCGTGCTGGAACAGCCGGGCCAGCAGCTCGTCGGCCTCCAGGGAGACCTCGTTGCCGTCGAGGTCGAGGCCGGTGAGGTGGACCTCCTTGGGCCGCACGATCGGCCACGAGAGCTCGGGCACCGACAGGCACCCTTCCTCGAAGGTCCACTCGCCACGGCTCTCGTCGATGACCGGGTTCACGAGCACGTCGGCGCCGTCGCCGATGTCGTAGACGAAGAGTCGCTTCTGCACACCCACCTGCGGGGCGGCCAGCCCGACACCCGGCGCGGCGTGCATGGTGGTGATCATGTCCTCGGCCAGGCGCACCAGCGTGGCGTCGATGTTCTCCACCTCCGACGCGCGCTGTCGGAGGACGGGGTCGCCGAACAGGCGGATGGTGTACGGAGCCACGACGCCAGACTAGCGGGACGGGTCCACGTTCACGCGCAGCCGCCCCGTCGGTCTGGGCGCCATCGCGAGCGCGTCGCACAGCCGTTCGTGGTCGGGCGCCCGCACGAGCCAACGTCCGTCCGCCGGCCCCAGGATCTCGAGGCCCGTCACCGTCCCTTGCGCCGACAGGGCGCGCAGCGTGTCGACGTAGGCGCCGGCTGCCTCACCGGAGACCATCGCCATCGCGGTGACGGGCGGGAACCGGAGCTGGGCCCGACGGGCGCGCTCCGGCGCGATCAGCCGGTCGGGGTCGGCGTGCACCGCGGCGCTGATGACCTCGTGGTCGGGCAGCCGGGTCTGCAGGAGGAGACGCCCGCCCCCGGCGCGACCACCGACCAGGCGCGCCGCGCGCGCGAGCAGCGCCATGGCCTGTTCGGCCGCCCGGTAGCGCGGCGCCAACAGCTCCTGGTCGAGGTCGAGGAACACGACCACGTCGGCGCTGCGCACGCGGTGCAGCACCGCTTCGGTGCCCACGAGGATGGGAGCTCGCTGCTTGCTGGCGCCGTCGGCAGTTACCTCCGCGACGGGCCGGCGCACGAGCGCCTCGAGCTCCTCCGCGGCGCGCGTCACACCCATGCGAAGCGTCTTGAGCCGGGCGCTGCCGCACGCGGCGCAAACCGACGGACGCGTCGTGCCGCACCGCGTGCAGCGCAAGCCCTCACCGTCCTGTTGCATGGCCGCTCCACAAGCCTCGCAACGCACGAGCTCGCCGCATGCGACGCACGCGAGGAGGCGGGCGCGGCCCTTGCGGTTCAGGACGCACACCACGCGCTGCGCATGACGTGCGACCGTGACCAGGCGCTCTGAGAACAGCCCGAGACCCGGTGGCTCCCGGCGCCGGTCGACCACCTCGACGATCGGCCAGCCGGCGCGCTCGTCGGCTCGCGTTGGCGTGATCAACGCGCCCGCGTCGAGCGCCTCGAGCGATGGACACGGCGACACGAGCGTGCAAGGCGCTCCGGCGCGATGGGCGCGCTCGACCGCGACGTCTCGCGCGTGCCATGTCGGCGCCCGCTCCTCCTGGTAGGCCTCGTCGTGCTCGTCCAACACGAGCACGGCATCGAGGCGCGGACGCGGCGCCCATGCCGCGGCCCGCGTGCCGATCGCGACGCAGCCCCCGGACGTGGCGCGGGACCAGTCGTCTGGCAACAGCGCGGTCGCCACGCCCTCCGTGCGCAGCCGACCGGCCAGGCTCGTCGCCATCGCGTGGTTCGGCGCGAGCACGAGCGCTTCGCCCGAACCGGCAGCGTCGCGTACGAGCGGGAGGAGGTCGGCCGCGGGGGGCACGCGCCTGACCTCGACGGGGTGCGCGGCACCTGGCCCCGGTGCCGCGACCGCATCGACGCGCGTGCGCACGACCCGTGGGGGTGACGCGGTGCGGAGGAACACCGCGGTGCGACCCGCCCAACGCCACGACGCCCACCGCGACAGATCGACGAGCTCGGGCGCGGGCCCGTCGCCGGTCACCTTGGCGATCGGCTTCAGCGGGCGGTCGGGGGGCATGTCGTCGAGCGCCACCACCCAGCCGCCCACCCGCCGCCCGTGCAGCTCGACGCGGACGATCGTGCCCACTCGCACGGCCGACGCGAGGTGCTCGGGGACGAGGTAGTCGAACGCCTTGTCGAGCCCGGCGACGTCGGGGACGACCGTGGCGACGGTCAGCCGCCCGACGACGTGACCTCCGCGCCGGCGGGGTTGGGGTCCCCGCCGGCATAGTGATGAGCGCTTGCGCGAAGGCAGATCACCTCAGGCACTGTGCACCTCGCCCGCGCCGGCAGGGTTGGGGTCCCCGCCGGCACCGCGATGAGCGCTTGCGCGAAGAGCCATCAGCAGAGTCAGCTCAAGCCCAGGGCCCGCTTCACGTCGTCGAGACGGTTGAGGCGCTCCCAGGTGAACTCCTTGTCGGACCGTCCGAAGTGACCGTAGGCCGCGGTGCGCTTGTAGATGGGCCGGCGCAGGTCGAGGTCGCGGATGATCGCCGCGGGCCGCAGGTCGAACACCTCCGGCACCATCGCCTCGATGCGACCCGGGTCGACGGTCTCGGTGCCGAACGTCTCGACCATCACCGAGACGGGTCGGGCGACGCCGATGGCGTAGGCCACCTGGATCTCGCACCTGCGGGCCGCGCCCGACCCGACCACGTGCTTGGCCACCCAGCGCGCCGCGTAGGCGGCCGAGCGGTCGACCTTGCTCGGGTCCTTGCCCGAGAAGGCCCCGCCGCCGTGGCGGGCAGCGCCGCCGTAGGTGTCGACGATGATCTTGCGGCCGGTGAGGCCCGTGTCCGCGTGCGGGCCCCCCAGCTCGAAGAGGCCGGTGGGGTTGGCCAGGATCTCGTAGCGGTCGTCCGCGAACTGGCTGGGCAGCAGCGGATGGATGACGTGATCGCGCAGATCGGGCTTGAGGAGGGTCTCGATGTCGATGCCGGGCTGGTGCTGGGTCGAGATGAGCACGGTCTTCAGCGCCGTCGGCCGGCCGTCCTCGTAGTCGACGGTGACCTGGGTCTTGCCGTCGGGGCGCAGGTAGGGCAGCACCCCGGCCTTCCGCACCTCGGCCATGCGCTGGGCGAGGCGGTGGGCGAGCCAGATCGGGAGCGGCATGAGGTCGTCGGTCTCGTCGCACGCGAAGCCGAACATCATCCCCTGATCGCCGGCGCCCTGCGCGTTGAGGATGTCCTCGCCGCTCGTGCCCGTGCGCACCTCCTGGGCGAGGTCGACGCCCTGGGCGATGTCGGGCGACTGCTCGTCGATCGCGGTGATGACCCCGCAGGTGTTTCCGTCGAAGCCGTAGGACTCTCGGTCGTAGCCGATGCCGCAGACCGTCTCGCGCACGATCTTGGGGATGTCGACGTAGGCCTTGGTGCTGATCTCACCCGCGACCACGACCAGTCCGGTGGTCAGGAGCGTCTCGCACGCCACCCGTCCGTGGGGGTCCTCGGCCATGATGGCGTCGAGGATCGCGTCGGATACCTGGTCGGCCATCTTGTCGGGATGGCCCTCGGTGACCGATTCCGAGGTGAACGTCCAACGGCTCACGTGTCGCTCTCCTTGTTTCCTGGGTGGTTGCCTGTGCCGGGGCTCGCCTGTCGCCGCGGCGACGTGGCGTGCCGGCGCAGGGAGACGACGGCGTCGAGCACCGCTCGCGCCACGTCCCGCTTGTCGACGAGGGCCGTATCCTGCTCGAAACCGTCGCGGCCCACCATGTGGACGCGGTTGGTGTCGTGCTCGAAGCCGACCTCGGCTGCGGCGACGTCGTTGCCAACGATCAGGTCGACGCCCTTCGCGTGCAGCTTCTCGGCCGCCTGGGTGCGCATGTCGCGCGTCTCGGCGGCGAAGCCAACGAGCGTCTGGCCCGGCGTCCGCCGCCGGCCGAGCTCGGCCAGGATGTCGAGGGTCGGCTCGAGCACGAGCTCGGGCACGCCGTCGGCCTTCTTCAGCTTCTCCGGGGCCGACGCCTTGGGGCGGAAGTCCGCCACGGCCGCCGCCATCACCACGACATCGGCCTCCCCCGCCCCGTCGAGCACTGCCTTCTCCATGTCCGCGGCCGTCTCGACCCGCACGACCACGGCACCCGAGGGTACCGGGAGGCCCACGGTGGTGACCAACGTGACCTCGGCGCCGCGCGCCGCCGCCTCGTGCGCCAGCGCGTGGCCCTGCTTCCCCGACGAGCGGTTGCCGACGTAGCGCACCGGGTCGATGGGCTCGCGGGTGCCCCCGGCGCTGACCAGGACCCGTAGGCCGGCGAAGTCCTGCGGGGCGAGGACGCGCTCGACCGCCGCCACGATCGTGCCCGGCTCGGGCAGGCGTCCGGCGCCGATGTCGCCGCCTGCCAGACGGCCGGTCGCGGGCTCGACGACATGCACGCCCCGGCGCCGGAGGGTTGCGAGGTTGTCCTGCGTCGCCGGGTGCTCCCACATCTCGGTGTGCATGGCGGGGCACACGACGACGGGCGCACGGGTGGCGAGGAGCGTGGCGGTGAGCAGGTCGTTGGAGATCCCTGCGGCGTAGGACCCGATCAGGCGTGCGGTGGCGGGAACGACCACGACCACGTCGGCCGACCGGCCGAGGCGCGTGTGCGGGATCGGGTCGCGTTCGGACCAGAGCGAGGTCTGCACGGGCTCCGACGCGAGGGCCGACAGTGTGACCTCACCGAGGAAGCGGGTGGCACCCCTCGTCATCACCGGAGAGACGTGCGCGCCGGCGTCGACGAGCCGGCGACAGACCTCGACGGCCTTGTAGGCGGCGATCCCGCCACAGACGCCCAGCACGACGCGGCGCCCGGCCAGTGCGCCCGCCACGACGCCTACTTGATCGCTTCCTCGACCTCGTCGGGGCGCTGATAGGTGATCTTGTCGGCCGCGATCTCCTCGAGGGCGATCGACAGGGGCTTGCGCGAGACCGACGCCACCTGCGGGGGAACGATCGACCCCAGGCCCTCGCCCAACTGGCTGAAGTAGGAGTTGATCTGACGGCCACGCTTGGACGACAGGCTCACGAGGGTGAACTTCGAGTCCACCTTCTCGAGGAGCTGCTCGATCGGGGGGTACATCATCGTGGCGCGCTGCGCTAACGGGGCCATTTACGTGGTTTCTCCAGACGAAGACCGCTTCCGGTGCTGCTCGAGGATAGCAGCCACCTCCTCGACCGCCCGGCCCAGGTCGTCGTTGACGATCACGTGATCGGCCATCGCCCGCCCGACGGAGTCGAGCTCTTCCGCCTTGGCGACGCGGTCCCGGATCCGCTCGGGTGCGTCACCACGTCCCCGCAGGCGCGCCTCCTGCACGGAGCGCGAAGGCGGCACCACGAAGAGGAGGATGGCGTCGGGGTGCAGCTGCTTGACCTGCCGGGCGCCCTCGAGCTCGATCTCGAGCAGGACGTCACGGCCCGCCGGCGGCTCGAGCGTCGGCGTGCCGTACAGCGCGCCGAGGAAGTCCTCCCACTCGAGGAAGCCCCCGTCGTCGATCCGCCGCTGGAAGGTGGCCCGGTCGACGAACTCGTACCAGTCGCCCGGCTCGTCGGGCCGGGGCGGGCGGGTGGTCCACGAGCGGCTGAGCCAGAGACGGGCGTCCCGCTGGAGGAGCGCGGACACCATGGCCCCTTTTCCCGCCCCGCCGGGGCCGGCGATGATCACGATCACCGCGGTCCTCCCCCCATGCGTGTCGTGCTCAACCGTCGTCAGGACGGCGGGCTGCGCCGAGGTGGGTCAGCGCTCGCGGACCGCCTGCAGCTCCCGTACCGGGAAGTCGAGCGTGCCGACGGTCTGGAGCCCCTCCTCGATCGCGCCCTGCTCGCCGTTGGTTGCGTTCCACGTGGCCGTCCATTGCTGGCGCACGGTAACGCGGTAGGCGCCGTCGGCCTGGTACGGGTGCCTGATCTCGCCTGTCGGCCAGGCACCGCCCTGGCTCGTGAGCCCGTGCGCGAACGAGCCGTCGCCCCAGTCGACCTCGTAGCGGCTGTGAGGGGTGATGGTGATCGTGTAGCCGAGGGCGTTGAACGTCCACGTGCCCGGTTCGCGTTCGCCGCCGATCTCGAGGTACGCCTCCTTGCCCACGATCCCCCACCCGGGCGCGATGCGCGGCGCGGGCGGTGGCAACTTCACCTGGTCGCGCCACAGGGCCAGCGCGACCGCGCCGGCGGAGAGCCGGGGCGGCACCGGTGCGCTGCCGGAGCACAACGGGTAGTTGCGCAGCAACCGCAGCACGCGCGCCTCGGCGTCGAGCGCGGCCCGGGAGTTGCCCGCGCCGAGCACGAACCGCTGGCCCACCTGCACACAGCTCCCGCCGAGTGTCGCGTCGAACCGCAACTGCACGTCCATGAGGTAGTTCGCCGGGTCGTTCCTCGGGTCGTTCGGATCGAAGGAGACGCGAACGACCCGTCGACGAATAGCGCCCGGTCCCTCGCCCGTGCCCTCTCGGCCGCGAGCGTCGATGACGTCGTTCCCCCCTGGCTGAACGTCGAACTCGGCAGCGAATCCCGCACTCGGGAGCAGGACAGCGGCGAGCGACGTCACGCAACCAGCAACCAACTTCATACGCATGGGTTCGTAGGCTCCTCTCCGGTACTCGTCGCCCCATCGAGTCCGATCATCCAAGCCGTCGGATTCCTACGAGCGGGATCGAGCTCGGGCTTCTTCAGCCCGAAGCCGATGTAGCCCTTCTTGAGCTCATCTGTCGGTGGCACCTTGAGAATCGGTCCAAAGTCCCTCGTGACCGCCGCAAACACGCAATCACCCGTGACCTTGATGATCCGGTCGATCCTGGTCACCGGATCCTCCGGGTGAGCCCTCAACTCGATCATCTCCTGCGCGGCGCTCCGGCCGTATGACGACTGCACCCGGTCGAACTGCGGATCGAGATAAATCGCGCGTATGCGCTCATAGAACGCGCGATTGGGCTCCCGCGCGCCCACGAGCGCTCGAACGGCATCCCCTTCGACGTGGTCGAGGACGTCGATGACCGCTTGGACGTAGGCGACGTCGATGACGGCCGGTACCCGGTCGACGGGGACGACCGACGTCGTCGTGGCCGGCGGCTCCTTGCGCACGGTGGCCGACGGTGCGCGCGTCGTGTCGTCGCCATGGTCGGAGCAGCCGACGACGGCGAGCACTCCCACGAGCACCGCGGTCACCCCCCTCCTCAGTGACCTTGACCTCATGTGAACCCCAGGGTCAGGCCTGCGCGAACTCCTTGAGCAGCGCCTCACGCTGCTGAGCGCCGAGCCCGCGGACCCGGCGGGTGTCGCTGATGCCGATCTCGTCCATGTAGCGGCGGGCCTTGACCTTGCCCACGCCGGGGAGCGATTCGAGCACACTGACGACTTTCATCTTGCCGATCACGTCGTCGCGCTCAGCTGAGTCGAGCAGCTCGCGCAGGGTCGTCGACCCCATCTTGAGCTTCTCCTTGAGCTCGGCGCGCTGGCGACGCGCCGCAGCGGCCTTCTGGAGCGCGGCTTGGCGTTGATCCGGCGTGAGAGCGGGAGGCAACGGCATGGTTCGGCACCCTAGCGCGCTCGCTGCTCAGGTCAACCCGGCGAGCAGCGCCTCGGCCGCAGCGGCCCGGTCGGACGCCAGCGTGACGGCCCGGCCGATGACCACGAGGTCGGCGCCCGCGTCGAACGCCTGCTGCGGTGTCGCGGCGCGCGCCTGGTCGTGCGTCTCGGTGCCCTCGGCGCGGATGCCCGTCACCGCCACGAGCAGACGCGGCGCCAGCTGCTTCGCCTCTTGCGCGTCGGCCGCCGCGCAGACGACCCCGCCACACTTCCCTTCGACCGCCGAAGCGACGCGCTGACCCAGTATGTGCGCCGGCGCGCCTCTGTCACTGGTGAGCACCGTGACCGCGAGCGCGGTCGCCGGTGGAAGTCCGGCGGCATGCGCGCCGTCGTTGAGCCCGTCGACGCCCGCGCGGAGCATCACCGGCCCGCCATGCGCATGGAGCGTGAGGTAGCTCGCTCCGAAAGAGCCGATCACGCGCGCCGCCTTGTTGACCGTCGTGGGGATGTCGTGCAGCTTCAGGTCGAGGAACACCTTGAAGCCCGCCTCTGACAACAGTCCGACAACGTCGGGGCCGGCTGCCGCGAACAGCTCGAGCCCGACCTTGGCCACACCGAACCAGGGCTTCACGTCGCGGGCCATGCGCAGAGCCACCACCAGGTCGTCGACGTCGAGCGCGACGGCCAGCTTGTCGCGCCGGTCGTTGTTCGACTCGTTACTCATGCGCAGCTCCGATCAGGTCAGGCACTCGCCGCACGCCATGCTGGTCGCACCAGCGCGTGAGTTGGTGGACCACCCGCAGGGGCGTCCGGGGATCGTAGAACGTGGCCGTGCCGACCTCGACCGCGTTCGCCCCTGCGAGCAACAGCTCCACTGCGTGGTCTCCGGTCGCAACCCCGCCGACGCCGACGATGGCCGCGTCCGGGAACGCCTCGCGGCACTCGTAGACGGCGCGCACCGCGACCGGGCGAATGGCCGGTCCCGACAGGCCTCCCCCGCCCGCGCCGAGTCGGGGGCGGCGGGTCTCGGGGTCGATCGCCATCCCCATCACGGTGTTCGTCAACGTCAGTGCGTCGGCCCCCGCGCGCAACGCGGCGTCCGCGATCTCGACGAGGTCGGTGACGTTCGGGCTCAACTTCGCCCAACGCGGCCGGTCGCAGACGCGCGTCGCGTCGATCGCGTCGGCGGTCGCCGAGGCCGAGTGCGCGAACATCCGCCGACGGTCTTCCACGTTGGGGCACGACACGTTGACCTCGACCGCGATCACCGCAGGTGGCGCGTCGACCAGCAGCTTGGCGGCGAGCGCGAAGTCCTCGACGGTGAAGCCCCAGATGCTCGCGACCACACGCGCGCCGGCGCGTGCGAGCGCAGGGAGCTCGTCGGCGAGCCAGGCCTCGACACCGGGGTTCTGGAGCCCGACGCTGTTGAGCATTCCCGCGTCGGTCTCGTGCAGGCGCGGGGCGGGGTTGCCCGCCCATGGCGATGCCGACAGTGACTTGACGACGACCGCACCGAGCGCCGAGAGCTCGAAGTAGCGACCGAGCTCGTCCGCGTGACCCGACGTGCCGGACGCCGTCATCACCGGGTTGGACAACGTCACCGAGCCCACGCGCGTGGCGAGGTCTACAGCGGCAGACGTAGCTGATCACCCCGGTGGAACTCCTGCAGGCTGCGCACGCGCAAGCCGTGCGCCGACCAGTCGGCCACACCCGCGACCGCGGCCAGCGCCGCCGCCGCGGTCGTGAGGCACGGGATGCCGTGCACGCTGGCCGCCAGCCGGATGTAGGCGCCGTCGGCGCGAGGGCCCCGGCCCCGGGGCGTGTTGACGACCAGGTCGATCTTCCCGGCCGCAATCAGGTCGACCGCGTTCGACGAGCCCTCCCCCATCTTCGGCACCACGCCGGCGACGGGCACGCCCTGCTGACGCAAGGCGTCGGCCGTCCCGGCCGTGGCGACGACGGAGAAGCCCAGATCGACGAAGCGGCGGGCGGCGAGGATCCCGCCGGGCTTGTCGCGATCGTTGAGCGACATGAACACGGTGCCCTTCTCCGGGAGGCGGTCGCCCGCGGCGATCTGGCTCTTGGCGAAGGCGAGGCCGAAGGTGACGTCGACGCCCATCACCTCGCCGGTGGAGCGCATCTCCGGTCCCAGCAGCGTGTCGACGTCGGGGAAGCGGTTGAACGGCAGCACGGCCTCCTTCACCGACACGTGCCCGCCCGTCACCGCGGGGCGTAGCAGTCCCTCGGTCCGCAGCTCCGCGAGCGTGGCGCCGACCATGACCCGCGCCGCCACCTTGGCAAGGGGCACGCCGGTCGCCTTCGCAACGAACGGCACGGTCCGCGACGCGCGCGGGTTGGCCTCGATGACGAACACCTGTCCCTGCTTGACCGCATACTGCACGTTCACGAGGCCGATCACACCGAGCTCTTCCGCGATGTTGCGCGTGTGTGTCTCGATCACCTCGACGACCGCGTTGGACAGGTTCTGCGGCGGGATGACGCACGCGCTGTCACCCGAGTGCACGCCCGCCTCCTCGACGTGCTCCATCACCGCGCCGATCACGACCTCGCCGGTGCCGTCGCGCACCGCGTCGACGTCGACCTCGGTCGCGTCCTCGAGGAACCGGTCGATCAGCACGGGGCGCTCGGCCGAGAGCCCGCCTTCCCGGCCCAGCGAGCCGAAACCCGCGAGCTCGGCCATCGCCCGCCGCAGCCCGTTCTCGTCGTACACGATCTCCATGGCGCGCCCGCCGAGCACGTACGAGGGCCGCACGAGCGCGGGGTAGCCAACGCGCCCCACCACCGCGAGCGCGTCGTCGACGGTGGCGGCCGTGCCCCCGGCGGGTTGGGGGATCTCGAGCCGGGCACACAGCGCGTTCCACCGCTCGCGGTCCTCGGCCAGGTCGATGGACTCGGGGCTGGTTCCGAGGACCGACCCCTCGGGCAGCCGCCCGGCGAGCTTGAGCGGTGTCTGGCCGCCGAGCGACACGATCACGCCGTCGGGCCGCTCGGCCTCGAGCACGTTCATCACGTCCTCGTAGGTGAGGGGCTCGAAGTAGAGCCGGTCGCTCGTGTCGTAGTCGGTGGAGACGGTCTCGGGGTTGCAATTGACCATCACCGTCTCGTAGCCCGCGTCGCGCAACGCGAAGGACGCGTGCACGCAGCAGTAGTCGAACTCGATGCCCTGCCCGATACGGTTCGGGCCCGAGCCGAGGATGACGACCTTGCGCCGGTCGTTCCGCTGCACCTCGTCCTCGTCCTCGTAGGTCGAGTAGTGGTAGGGCGTCTTCGCGTCGAACTCGGCACCGCACGTGTCGACGGTCTTGAAGGTGGCGCCGACACCGAGCTCCAGTCGTCGGGCACGCACCGCGTCCTCGCCCACGCTCCAGAGCCACCCCAGCTGGGCATCGCTGAAGCCGAGGCGCTTGACCCTGCGCCAGCCGCGTCTGGTCATGTCGTCGACGCGCACGTCGGCGAGCCACGCCCGCGCCTCGGTGATCATGGCGATCTGGTCGAGGAACCAGGGGTCGACGCGCGTGGCCGCGTAGAGCCGCTCGACGGTGATGCCCCGGCGCAGGGCGGCCTCGAGTTGGAAGGGACGGTCGGGGGTGGCGATGGCGGCCCGTCGAACCAGCTCGTCGTCGTCCAGGTCGTCGAGCGTCGCCTCCGCTGGATCGCAGTTGAGGCCCCAGCGACCGTGCTCGAGCGAGCGCAGGCCCTTCTGCAGCGACTCCGTGAACGTGCGCCCGATGGCCATGGCCTCGCCGACGGACTGCATTCGGGTGCCGAGCACGTCGGAGCTTCCGGGGAACTTCTCGAACGCCCAGCGGGGCACCTTCGTGACCACGTAGTCGATGGTGGGCTCGAAGCTGGCGGGCGTCTCGCGGGTGATGTCGTTGGCGATCTCGTCGAGCGTGTAGCCCACCGCGAGCCGAGCTGCGATCTTGGCGATCGGGAAACCGGTCGCCTTCGACGCGAGGGCGCTGCTGCGCGACACGCGCGGGTTCATCTCGATCACCACCAGCTCGCCGTCGTCGGGGTTCACCGCGAACTGGATGTTGGAGCCGCCGGTGTCGACACCGATGCGCCGGATGCACGCGAAGCCGGCGTCGCGCATGCGCTGGTACTCGACGTCGGAGAGCGTCTGCGCCGGCGCCACGGTGATCGAGTCACCGGTGTGGACGCCCATCGGATCGAGGTTCTCGATGGAGCACACGACGACGCAGTTGTCGGCCCGGTCGCGCATGACCTCGAGCTCGTACTCCTTCCAGCCCGCGATGCTCCGCTCGATGAGGATCTCGGAGATGGGGCTGGCTGCGAGGCCGACCTCAGCGATGCGATGGAGCTCGTCGGCATTCGCCGCGATCCCCGACCCCTTGCCACCGAGGATGAACGAGGGCCGCACGATCACGGGGTAACCGACGTCGTCGCCGATCCGCTCGGCCTCCTCAAGCGAGTAGGCGAAGCCCGAGGCGGGCACCGCCAGACCGATCTCCGTCATGGCGGTCTTGAAGCGCTCGCGGTCCTCCGCGGTGCGGATCGCCTCGACGCTCGCGCCGATGAGCTCCACGCCGTAGCGGTCGAGCACGCCGTTGTCCGCGAGCTCCATCGCCAGGTTGAGCGCGGTCTGGCCGCCGACGGTGGGGAGCAGGGCGTCGGGACGCTCGCGCTCGACGATGGCCGTGAGCACCTCGACGTCGAGGGGCTCGATGTAGGTGCGGTGGGCGAAGTCGGGGTCGGTCATGATCGTGGCCGGGTTGGAGTTGGCCAGCACGACGCGATAGCCCTCCTCGCCGAGCACACGGCAGGCCTGCGTCCCCGAGTAGTCGAACTCGCACGCCTGGCCGATCACGATGGGACCGCTGCCGATCAGCAGGATCGTCCGCAGGTCGTCGCGCTTCGGCATTACGCGCCCGCTCGCATCAGGGCGCGGAACTGCTCGAACAGATAGCGGGCGTCGTGCGGACCGGGCCCCGCCTCCGGGTGGTACTGCACCCCGAATGCCGGCACGTCGCGACACCGCAGGCCCTCGATCACACCGTCGTTCAGGTTGACGTGGGTGACGTCGGCACCCGCGATCGAGCCCTCGACGACCGCGTAGTTGTGGTTCTGACTCGTGATCTCGACCGCGCCCGTCTCCACCCGACGTACCGGGTGGTTGCCGCCGTGGTGACCGAACTTCAGCTTGAACGTGTCACCGTCGAGCGCGCGCGCGAGCAGCTGGTGACCGAGGCAGATGCCGAAGACGGGGACCCGGCCCAGCAGCCCCCGGATGGTGTCGACCGCGTACGTGACCGCAGCCGGGTCGCCCGGACCGTTCGACAGGAACACGCCGTGGGGGGCGCGGGCGATCACGTCGTCCGCCGCGGTCGAGGCGGGCACCACCTCGACGGTGGCGACGTGGGCGAGGTGGCGGAGGATCGTCGTCTTGATGCCGTAGTCGAAGGCGACGACGTGCAGCGGGTAGCCGTCGCGCTCGGCTCCCGCCGCCGCGTCCACGACATAGGGCGCCTCGCACGTGACGGTGGCGACGAGGTCGACACCGTCGGTGCCGGGCTCGTCCATCGCCGCCTGCTTCAGCTCTCGCTCGCCCACGCCGGCGTCTGCGCCGGCGCCGACGGGACCGAACGCGCACGGCATGGCCCCCGCCTCGCGGATGTGGCGGGTGAGGCGGCGGGTGTCGACGCCGGCGATGCCCGGCACGCCGTGGCGCGTGAGCCAGGTGCCCAGGTCGTCGACCGCGCGCCAGCTGGACGGGCGCCGGGCCAGCTCGCGCACGACGACGCCACGACAGTGCGGCCGGCGGCTCTCGTG
Organism: Actinomycetota bacterium; assembly: GCA_005888325.1. Lineage (NCBI taxonomy): Bacteria > Bacillati > Actinomycetota > Actinomycetota bacterium. The sequence goes on along the minus strand of VAWU01000020.1, from coordinate 47,210 downwards.
GTCGTCGGGGCTGACCCCGTAGTTGCCGATGTGCGGGTAGGTGAACGCGATCACCTGGCCCGCATAGGACGGGTCGGTGATGACCTCCTGATAGCCCGACAGAACGGTGTTGAACACCACCTCGCCGGTGGCAACGCCGCCGGGCGGCACCGCCCCGATCGCCTCGCCCTCGAACGTGGTGCCGTCGCCCAGGACGAGCAGCGCCTCCCGCCGCGGCGGGCTCACCGCTGCGCCTGTCCGTCGATCACGACCGCCTCGCCGCCGAGGACGGTGTGGCGCACGCGGCCGGTCAGCTTGCGCCCCCCGTACGGCGTGTTGCGGCTGCGGCTCGCCAGCTTCTCGGGCTCGACCACCCACACGGTCGCCGGGTCGATGACGCACAGGTGGGCGGGGCGGCCCTCGGCGACCGGCCCGCCGTGCTCGGCCTCGAGGCCTGCGATGCGCGCCGGCTGCCACGACAGGAGCGCGAGCACGCGCTCGAGCGGGAGGCTCAACTCGGTAAGCGCGAGCGCCAGGGCGGTCTCGAGCCCGAGCATGCCCGGCGGCGCCTCGTCGAAGGGTGCCTCCTTGTCCTCCTGCGTGTGGGGCGCATGGTCGGTGGCGATGGCGTCGAGCGTGCCGTCGCCGAGCGCGACCCGCACCGCTTCGACATCGGCGGTCGGGCGCAGCGGGGGGTTGACCTTGAAGACGGGGTCGTACGACGCGACGACCGAGTCGTCCAGCGTGAAGTGGTGGGGCGCGGCCTCGGCGGTGACGGGCAGGCCCGCGCCCTTGGCCGCGCGCACCGCGTCGAGCGCCGCCGCGACCGACAGGTGCAGGAAGTGCATGCGCGTCCCGGTCAGCCGCGCCAACGCGATGTCGCGCAGCACCATCAGCTCCTCGGCCTCGGCCGGAACGCCGGGGATGCCGAGGTGGCTCGACCACTCACCTTCGTGCATGTGCCCGCCGCTCGCCAGCGCCGCGTCCTCGCAGTGCTGGGCGAGCGTGATGTCGAGCGCGGAGGCGTACTCGAGCGCGCGGCGCATGAGCCGCGAGTCCTGCACGCCCGCACCGTCGTCGGTGAAGAGGCGCACGCCCAGCGCCGCCATCTCGGCCAGCGGCGCCAGTCGCTGCCCCGCCCGGCCCACGGTGATGGCGCCCGCCACGTGCACGTCGCACGCCGCCGTCGAACCCAGGTCGAGCACCTCGCGGACGACGGCTGCGCAGTCGATGGCCGGGTCGGTGTTGGGCATCGCGACGACGGCCGTGTAGCCCCCGAGCGCGGCGGCGCGGGCGCCGGTGTCGACTGTCTCCGCCTCTTCACGGCCGGGTTGACGGAGATGCGCGTGCAGGTCGACGAGGCCGGGCGCGACCGTGCAGCCCGACGCGTCGAGCACCTCGGCACGCGCCGGCGGGTCGATGTCGTCGGCCACGGCGACGATGTGTCCGGCGCGCACGAGCACGTCGGCGCGCCGCGTGCCGGTGGCGTCGACCACCGTGCCGCCGCGGACGACGAGGTCACGCACCACGGCCAACCCCCGTCGACCCGAGCATGAGGAACAGCACGGCCATCCGCACTGCGACCCCGTTGGCCACCTGCCGGGTGATCATCGACCTCGGCAGGTCGGCCACGTCGGCCGCGATCTCGACACCGCGGTTCATCGGACCGGGGTGCATGACGAGGGCGTCGTCGGACAGGAGCCGCGCCCGCTCGCGCGTGAGCCCGTAGCGGGCGGTGTACTCCCGCAACGAGGGCAGGAGCGACTCGATCTGGCGCTCCTTCTGCATGCGCAGGAGGTAGACCACGTCGGCCTTGGGCAGCACGCCGTCGAGGTCGTGGCTCACGGCGACGGGCCAACCCGTGAGGTTGGGCGGGAGGAGCGTCGGTGGCGCGACCAGCGTGACTTCGGCGCCGAGTCCGGTGAAGGCGAGCACGTTGGAGCGGGCGACGCGCGAGTGCTTCACGTCGCCGACGATGGCGATCCGCAACCCCGCGAGCGAGCCGCGCGACTGGCGGATCGTGTAACAGTCGAGCAGGGCCTGGGTGGGGTGCTCGTGCCAGCCGTCGCCCGCGTTGATCACCGGCGCGTCCACCCACCGGGCGATCTGCCACGGCACCCCCGCCGACGCGTGGCGCACGACGACCGCGTCGATGCCCATCGCCTCGATCGTCTCGACCGTGTCGCGCAGCGACTCGCCCTTCTTCACCGACGAGGTCGACACCGAGAAGTTCATGGTGTCGGCCGACAGCCGCTTGGCCGCGGTCTCGAAGGACAGCCGGGTGCGCGTCGACTCCTCGAAGAAGAGCGAGACGACCGTGCGCCCCCGCAGCGTGGGGACCTTGGGGATCGCCCGCTCGCTCACCTCGACGAAGGAGTCGGTGAGACGGAGGATCTCGTCGATCTCGTCGAGCCCGAGGTCGGCGATCGACAGCAGGTGCTTGCCTGTCATCGGGTCCGCCGCACCTCGCCCAGCTCCACGCCGTCGCGGGTGACGCTCACCATCTCGTCGCGACGCGTCGGCAGGTTCTTGCCCACGTAGTCGGGACGGATCGGCAGCTCGCGGTGGCCCCGGTCGACCATGACCGCCAGCTGCACCGAGCGGGGCCGGCCGTAGTAGTTCAGGGCGTCGAGCGCGGCCCGCACCGTGCGCCCGGTGAACAACACGTCGTCGACCAGCACCACCACCTCGCCGGTGAGGTCGAAGGGGATGTCGGTGGGCGCCTCCGGCATGACCGGGCGGATCCCGATGTCGTCGCGGTGGAGGGCGACGTCGAGCCGGCCCACGGGCACCTCGGTGCCTTCGATGTCGCGCAGCACCTCCGCCAGCCGGCTCGCCAGCGGCACGCCGCCGGTCTGCAGGCCGATGACGATGACGTGCTCGAGCCCGTGGTTGTGCTCGACGACCTCGTGGGCGATGCGGGTGACGGCCCGACGCAGGTCGTCGGGGCCCATGACCCGGGTGCGGGGAACGAAAACGCCCCCGTACGGGGGCGCTGCGGCGCGTTCTCGCTCGGCCAAGCCTGGCTCCTGTCATCCGTGCCGGCCTCGCGGAACCGGCGTTAACGGTTGTGCGCAGGTTAGCGCGGCGCTCCCGCCTCGCCCCGCACCTCTTCCGCGATGCGGCCGAGCATGCCGTTCACGAAGCGGCCCGACTCGTCGGTGGAGTAGCGCTGGGCCAGCTCGACCGCCTCGGAGATCACGGCGCCGGTGGGCACGTCGGGCCGGTGGAGCAGCTCGTAGACGCCCATCCGGAGGAGGGTGCGGTCGACCGTCGGCATGCGCTCGAGCGACCAGTCGCGGGCGAAGCGACGGATGTAGTCGTCGACCTCCGCCTGATGGTCGCCCACCCCACGCACCAGCTCGGCCGCGAAAGGCTCGGGCTCGACCGGCAGCTCGGCCAGCACCTCGGCCGGCTTGCAGCTCTTGGCCTCCGCCTCGTAGAGGAGCGACAGCGCCCGCTCCCGCGCCTGACGCCGGCTGCCCAGCGGCCCCGCGCTCACCGGCTCGCCCGTCACGTCATGCCCGCGTGAGGTACTCGCCGGAGCGGGTGTCGACCTTGATGCGGTCGCCGGTGTTCACGAACAGCGGCACCTGCACGACGAGCCCGGTCTCGACCGTCGCCGGCTTGCGCCCGGCGGAGCTGCGGTCGCCCTGGACGCCGGGCTCGGTCTGGACGACCGCGAGCTCGACCGCGGCCGGAAGGTCGGTGCCGACGACCTCGTCGCGGTACATCTGCAGCACTGCCGTGTCGCCCGGCTTCAGGTACTTCACCGCGTCGCCGAGCGTCGTCGCCTCGATGTGCAGCTGGTCGTAGGTCACGTTGTCCATGAACACGAAGCTCTCGTCACCCTCGCGGTAGAGGTACTGCATCTCGCGCTTGTCGATGATCGCCTGCTCGAGCTTCTCGTCGGCCCGATAGGTGCGATCGAGCACCGCCCCGGTGCGGACGTTCTTCAGCTTCGTGCGTACGAACGCGCCACCCTTGCCCGGCTTGACGTGTTGGAACTCGACCACGGTGAACAGGCCCTCCGGGAGGGCGATGGCCATGCCGTTCTTGAGGTCGTTGGTCGAGATGCTCACGCGACGACGAGGTCCTTCGGCGCGTGGGTGAGCGGTGAGCACCCGCGATCGGTCACGATCACGGTGTCCTCGATGCGCACGCCACCCTCGTGGGGCAGGTAGACGCCGGGCTCGACGGTCACCACGTGACCCGACATCAGCGTGTCGGTCGAGGCCGACGAGACCCGGGGTGCTTCGTGGATCTCGAGGCCGACGCCGTGGCCGGTGCCGTGGACGAACGCGTCGGCCCAGCCCGCGTCGGCGATCACCGCACGGCATGCCTCGTCGACCTGCCTGCCGGAGACACCCGCGGCCACCGCGGCCACGCCCGCCCGCTGACTCGCGGTCACGACCTCGACCATGCGCCTGGCGGTGGCCGAGGTGGGCTCTCCGACGCACACGGTACGAGTCATGTCGGAGCAGTAGCCGTCGACGACCGCGCCGAAGTCGATCACCACCAGCTCCCCCCGCTCGATACGCCGGGTCGACGGCCGGGCGTGCGGCTTGGCGCCGTTGGGACCCGCAGCCACGATCGTCTCGAACGACGGGCCCGACGCGCCTGCGCGCCGCATCTCGACTTCGAGCGCGAGCGCCACTTCCCGCTCCTCGGGTCGCGCCGCGAGCATCGGCAGCACCGTCGCCAGCGCGCCATCGGCGGCCGCGGCCGCGGCCCGCACCCGCGCCACCTCACCCTCGTCCTTCAGCCCGCGCAGCCCCTCGACCAGGCCGGCCGTCGGCACCAGCTCGGTTCCCGGGAACGAGTCGGACGCGAAGCGCCGCTGCTGCGCCCAGGTCACGGACTCCGCTTCGAGCCCGAGCCGCTGCACCCCCGTGGCCCCCGCCTGGAGCGCAGCCTGCTGACCGGTCATGGTCGTCGACACCTCGATGGTCGCCGCCACCCCGGCTGCGCCGAGCTGCTCGGCCGACTGCTCGCCGTAACGCCCATCCGTGACGAAGACGAGATCGTCCGCCCGCACGAGCAGCAGCGCCGCCGACCCCGTGAAGCCCGTGAGGTAGCGGATGTTCACGAGCCGGGTGACGAGCAACGCGTCGCACCCCGCGTCTGCGAGAGAGGTGCGCAGCCGGTCGGCTCGCCGGGCGGTCGCCATGGGCGGGAGGGTGAGGACGGACGTCACTTCAGCAACCTTGCCACCGCCTCGACCGCCAGCGCGTAACCCTGCCCTCGGAAGCCCACGATGCACCCGGTGGCCACGGGGGCGATCACCGAGATGTTCCGCCACGGCTCGCGCGCGTTGGGGTTCGAGAGGTGCAGCTCGACCACGATCCCGTCGAAGCTGGCCAGCGCGTCGTGCAGGGACCACCCGTAGTGCGTCAGCGCCGCCGCATTGACGATGATTGCGGCGCACCGACCCCGCGCCCGCTGCACCGCGTCCACCAACTCGCCCTCGTGGTTCGACTGCACGTGCTCGAGCTCGAGCCCGTGGTCGGCCGCCGTCGTGCGCGCCGTGCGCACGTGGTCGTCGAGCGTCTCGGTGCCGTAGACCTCGGGCTCCCGCTCCCCCAACAGGTTCAGGTTGGGACCGGAGAGCAGCAGGACCACCCGCTCGCTTCGGTCCTCGCTCACGTGAGCTCCTTCAGCGCGGCCACGACGTCGTCGCGCTCGATGTCGGGCACGACCTCGACGCCGCGCGGCCCGTCGAGCACGAACGTGTGCCCGGCCCGCGCCTTCTTGTCGCGCGCCATCAGGTCGACCAGGTCGTCGAGCTGTCGGGTCGCGCCCGGGGGGAGCTTGGTCGGCAGGTCGTAGCCGCCGACCACCGCGTGGTGCTCGGCGACGCGTGCTTCGTCGATGCGACCGACGCGCTGCGCGAGGTGGGCCGCGAAGACCAGCCCGACCGCGACCGCCTCGCCATGACGCAGGTCGTACCCGCCGGCCGTCTCGAGGGCATGGCCCAACGTGTGGCCGTAGTTGAGGAGCGCGCGCAACCCGGACTCGCGCTCGTCCGCGGCGACGATCGCGGCTTTGCAGCGGACGCACGCGGCAATGGCTTCATCGAGCGCCAGGTCGGGGAGTCGCTCGACGCCGAGGAACGCGTACTTCGCCATCTCGCCGAGGCCGCTGCGGTACTCCCGCGGCGGCAGGGTCTCGAGCACCTCGGTGTCGCACAGCACCGCGGCAGGTTGCCAGAACGCGCCCACCAGGTTCTTCCCCTCGGGAAGGTTCACGCCCGTCTTGCCACCGATGGCCGCGTCGACCTGGGCGAGCAGCGACGTCGCCACGTGCACGACCGGCAGGCCCCGGTGGTACACGGCTGCGGCGAAGCCGACCGTGTCGGTCACGACGCCGCCACCGACGGAGACGATGGCGTCGGCCCGGTTGAGGCCCCACCGCGAGAACTGGCGGCAGAGCTCCTCGACCGTCTCGAGGTCCTTCGCCCGCTCGCCGTCGCCCATGAGGAACGTGCGTTGCTCGAGCCCGGTGTCGACGACGACGTCGATGCCCCGCTGGGTGACGACCGCCGCCCGGTGCACGCCCATCGGCATCACCTCGAGCAAGCGGTGGCGGGCGCCCACCCCGATGATGACGTCATAGGAGCGGTCGTCCAGCGACACCGGCACGGTGATCACGCCACCAGCTCCGCGATCCGCGCCGCGGCCTCGTCGGGCGAGAGCTCGCCGACGTCGAGGACGGCGTCCGCCACCTCCCGGTACAGCGGGGTGCGCTCGGCGTCGAGCCGGCGCAGGACACCCAACGCGTCATCGCCGAGCAGCGGCCGGTGGTCGTGGTCGCCCACCCGCGTCGCCAGCACCTCGGGCCGGGCGCGCAGCCAGACCACGGTGCCCGCCCGAGCGAGCAGCTCCCGGTTGCGCGCGTCGAGGACGACACCTCCGGCGGCGGCGATGACCGAGCGCGCGGGCGACCCGACGGCCGCGGCGAGCGCCTCCGCCTCCAGTCGCCGGAACGCAGGCTCGCCGTCGGTCTCGAAGATCTCGCGCACGGTGCGGCCGTGGCGGCGCTCGATCTGCTCGTCGCTGTCGACGAACGCCAGGCCCAGGCGGCCGGCCAGCTGCCGCCCCACCCGGGTCTTTCCCGAGCCCATCATCCCGACGAGCACGACGTGGTCGGCGCCGCTTGTTTGGACCGAGCTGCGCGCCTCCGCTCCGCTTCGGTGCTCGCTCACTCGAGGGCGCCGAGGAACCCGTCGCGATTGCGCACGAGCTCGTCGACGGAATCGCCGCCGAACTTCCGCAGGGCCTCCGACGCGAGCACGAGCGCCACCATCGTCTCGGCCACCACGCCCATGGCGGGCACGGCGGTGACGTCGGTGCGCTCCTTGAACGACACCGTCTCCTCCTTGGTCGCCACGTCGACCGTCTTGAGCACCGGACGGTTGAGCGTGGCCAGGGGCTTCATGGCGGCGCGCGCGACGAGCAGCGCCCCCGTCGACATCCCTCCCTCGGTGCCGCCGGCGCGGTCCGAGTCGCGGCGGTACTCCCCCGAGGCATCGTCCCAGCTGATGGGGTCGTGGGCCTCCGAGCCCCGCCGGCCGGCGACGTCGAAGCCCTCACCGAGCTCGACGCCCTTCACCGCCTGAATGCTCATGAGCGCCTGCGCGAGCAGCCCGTCGAGCCTACGGTCCCAGTGCACGTGGCTGCCCAGGCCGACGGACACGCCGTACGCGAGGACCTCGACGACCCCCCCGACCGAGTCACCCGCCTTCGCGGCCGCCTTCACCTCCGCGATCATGGCGGCCTCGGCCTCGCGGTCGAAGCAGCGCACGGGTGACTCGTCGACGCGCGCCAGGTCGTGCGGCTCGGGCCGGGCGGCCGCCTTGCTCTCCACCGGGCCGAGCTGCACCACGTGCGACAACACCGAGACGCCCAGGCGGGCGAGCAGCGCCTTCGCGCAGGTGCCGGCGGCCACGCGCGCGGCCGTCTCGCGCGCCGACGCCCGCTCGAGCACGTTGCGGGCGTCGTCGAAGCCGTACTTCTGCATCCCCGCCAGGTCGGCGTGGCCCGGGCGGGGCTGGGTCAACGGGCGCTCGGTGCGTCCCGGGGCGGGCGACATCTCGTCCTCCCACTTGGGCCACTCGGTGTTGCCGATGAGGATCCCCACCGGCGCGCCGAGGGTGGTGCCGTGCCGGACACCGGCCACCAGCGTGACGTCGTCCTGCTCGAAGCGCATGCGCGGCCCGCGGCCGAAGCCGAGCCGGCGCCGGGCCAGCTCCGCCTGCACCTCCTCGACCGTGAGGGGCAGGCCCGCGGGAAGGCCCTCGACGATGACCATGAGGGCCCGTCCGTGCGACTCGCCCGCGGTGAGGAACCTCAACATCGATCGCCAGGCTACGCCGACTACTTCAGGACCTCTTCGCCTTTGCAGAGGCGAAAGCGCTCGTCACCGAACAGGAAGCTTCCGCAGGTGCCCTCGAGGGAGACGACCTTGTAGCTGCCTGCGAACTCCTCCCCCGCTGCCAGCTGTGTGTAGACGGTGCTGTTCACGCGCACGTCGGCCACGGTGGCGCCACCCAGCTGGTAGACGTCGAGGAGGGCGACACGCTGACTCGAGCGTGGCTCGGTCCCGGCGCCGCTGGCACCGCCGCCGCCGTCGGTGGCGGGGATGGTCGTTCCCGTGCCACCGCCGGTGGCTCCGGTCGGGCTGCCCGGTGCGGTCGTACCCGTTGTGCCGCCGCCACCCGCGCCGGGCGTGCCGTTCGGCGGCTGGAAGGGGTTCTTGCTCCCGAAGACCTCGAACGTCTCCTCGGGCGCGGATGCCGTCGTCGTGGTCGTGGCCTTGGCCGTCGTCGGTGTGGTGATGGGCGGCGGCAGCGCCTCCTTGTTGCCCTTGCCGTCGCCGCTGAGCAGCAGTGGCCGGACGACGAAGAACAGGAGCATCGCGAGCGCGAGGAAGGCGCCGAGGACGATGAGCGCGCGCCGGTTCGGGTCCATCGGTGCTCTCGTCCGCTCGCGCGCGGCCGGTGCGTCGGGTGTGACGGGCTCGGTCATCAGGGGCTCGTCGTCGTCGTGGCGGAACCGGGCGCGGTGGTCGTGGTCGCCCCGCCCGGTGTGATCGGTGCGCCCGTCGTACCCGCGACCGGCGTGGCCTCGCGTACGAACATCCGGGCGCTGATGGAGACCGTCAGCCCCGTGGAGGTCCCCGTCTGCGCGGCTCCGGTGAGGCCGAGCGAGTCGATCACGACGAGGCGCGGGAGCCCGTCGAGGCGGTTGACGAAGTCGACGACCTGGAAGTAGCCGCCCGAGATCGACAGCTGCAGGTTGATGGCCGCGGGCCGCGCCCCGGCAGCGGGCGTCGTCGGGGAGGCCGGCGCGGACGACCCGGCCGGGCCCGTCGCGGGTGCAGGCGGCGATGGCGAGATCGACAGGAACTGGATGCCGGAGACGTTGGCGGCGGTGTTCGCGTCGAGGATGAACTGCGCCAGGTTGGGCTCGTCGGGGATCGCCACCCGCAGGTTCTCCAGCTGCGCCCGCTTCTGCGGCTCCTGCTGCTGGAGGCTCTTGAAGCGCGCGATCCGGACCTGCAGGTCCTGTTGCTCGCTCTCCGCCTGCTTCTTGCGTTCGTTGGCCTTGGAGATCTTCGATCCCTGCGGGCTCCACAGGAAGACGAACCAGATCACGAGGACGGCGAGCGCCGCCCCCACCCCGATCATCAGCGGACGCCTGCTCACGAGCCGCCCCCGAGGTACTTGTCGCGCCGGTCGTTCCCCGACTTGGCCTGGGGCGTGAGGGTCGCGGTGGACGAGAACGTGACCGTGCCTCCGTTCTCGCCCGACCGGGTCGACGAGGACAGCCAGAGGCCGCTGAGCGACTGCAGGTCACCCACCCGGAGCAGCCAGCGTGCCGCCGAGCTCTGGTCGAACCCCTGGCCGGTCACGTTGATCGAGCCCACGCCTGTCGTCCCCGCGCTGGGCGCGCTCCCGCGGACCGGGGCCTGACCGCTGCTCTTCTGACCGGTGAACGCGGTCAGCCAGACGTCGTTGGGCAGAACGGTCGCGATCTCCTGGAGGAGCCGGGTCCAGGCCACGTCGTCGGAGAGCGCCGACTCCACCATCGCCCGCCGTTCCTGCAGCTGGGTGTCGACGGTCGTCACCTGTGACAGGCGCGCCGCGTCCTGACGGAGCGCGCTCGCCGCCGCCTCGGCCCGTTCGGCCTTGTCGCGTGCGCTGGACACCTGGGTGCGACGTCCGACGTAGGCGACGAGCAGGAGCACGGCCAACACGACCACGGACACCACGACGAGCGACGATTGCCGGCGCCGCTCGCGGACGACCGCGACGTCGGGCGGCAGCAGCGACATGCGCCGCGCCGCGCCCTCCGTCGGGTGACCCGCGAGCGCGAGCCCGATCGGCACCGTGAGGAGCGGCTCGCTGTCGATCAGCCGGTCCTCGGGGATGCCGACGCGTCCGACGCGCACGCCGAGCAAGGGGTGGCCGATCTCGACCGGGACATGGAGCACCTGCCGCAACCGGTCGGCCAACCCCGGCACCTGGCTCCCGCCGCCGGTCAGCAGCACACGGCTGATCTCCCCACCGTCGGCGGCCTGCGCCCGGTAGTAGTCGATCGAGCCCCGCACCTCCTCGACGAACGGAGACAGGCGGTCGGTCGTGATGCGCCCGGCACGCGCCTCGAGCTCGTCGGCCGAGCCCGCGTCGGCGCGACGCTTCAGGTCCTCGGCGGTGTCGGGGTCGATGTGCAGCTCCGAGGCGATGGCCTCGGTGATCTCGTTGCCGCCGGTGATCAGCATGCGCACGAACCGCGGCACGCCCCGCTCGTGCACGACCACGTTGGTGACGCCGCCGCCGACGCAGACGATCGCCTCGTTCGCCGGTCCCGTCTCGCCGAACGAGAGCTCGGTCGAGGCCAGCGCGCGGATGAGGGCGAACGGGATCACGTCGACGAGCGACGCGGAGAGGCCGGCTCCGTCGATCGCCGCCAGCAGTGAGCGCACCATGTCGCTCTGCGCCGCGACCAGCAGGATCCGCATCATCGGCTCCTGCTCGGGCCCCACGAACTGCTCGACGATCTGGAAGTCGAGGATGGCCTCGTCCACCGGGATGGGGATCAGCTCTTGAACCTGATACCGCAGCGCCGACCGCAGGTCCTCCTCCGCCATGGCGGGCAGATCGGCCTGGCGCACGATCACCCGCTGGTTGGCCACCCCGACGACGACGTCGCGACCCTTGAACCCGGCCTCGGTCCAGAGACGGCGGATCGCGGCGGCGACCGCCGGCGGGTCGACGACCTCGCCGTCGCTGACCGCGCCGAGGGGCAGGGCCACCTGGCCGAAGCGGTTGAGCACCGGCTGGTCGCCGCGGCCGAGGGCCATCTCCGCGGCCCGGACCGCGTGGGTGCCGATGTCGAGGCCGACGCTGCGGACCGGCATCAGGCGATGCCCCTGCTCAGGTAGGAGTTGACGTCACCCTGGCGGAGGCGGTAGCTGCGCCCCACCCGGATCGCCCGGAGGTCGCCTGCCTGGATCAGCCGGTAGACCGTCATGTTCGACACGCGCATGCGCGCCGCGACTTCTCTCACGGTCAGCAGGCGGTCTTCACTGGGCACGTACGTCCTCGCGCGTTCGGACCCCAGCCCATCTTCAACGTTAGACAACACCAATCACAGCGTCAACATCGGCAACACAGGCAACAGACCTGAATTTCCTCATCGCCCGAAGTAGGCGGTCAGGATCGGGGACCCCACGAAGATGGCGACCACCGTCCCCCCGGCCAGGAAGGGCCCGAAGGGGATGTGGTCCTTGCGGGTCCGTAGGCGCAGCCCCATGAGGGTCAGCCCCACGATCGACCCGAGGGCGAAGCCCAGGAACAGGCCCAGGAAGACGTGGCCGTAGGGGTACGGGTCGAGCCAGCCGAGGAAGAGCCCGAGGATGAACGCAAGGCGGACGTCGCCGAAGCCCATGCCCCGCCCGCCCGAGGCCACGTGGGCGACGAACAGCACGGTCCACGCGCCGGCGCCGCCGATGAGCGCGTGCTGCAACGGCTCCCATCGGTGCTGGGCCGCGGCCGCCATCGCGAGGAGCGGCAGGGCGATGGCGATCGTCGGGTACACGATGCGGTTCGGGATGATGTACAGCTCGAGGTCGATGGCGCTGATCGCCAGCAGCGAGGCGAACAGCACGAGGTACGCGGGCAGGTCCCACGACGCCCCGAACCGGAGCGCACCGGCCACGAACAGCGCGGCCGTCGCCAACTCCACCAGCGGGTAGCGGATGGAGATCGACGCGCCGCACTGGCGACACTTCCCTCGCAGCAGCAGCCACGACACGATGGGGATGTTGTCGCGCGCCGAGACCGGGTGGTCGCATTGCGGGCAGCGGGAGCGCGGCGCCACCACGGACTCCTTGCGCGGGACCCGGTGGATCACCACGTTGAGGAACGAGCCGACAGCGAGGCCCAACACCCCGCAGACCGCGGCCAGCAGCGCGTTCACGCGGCGAAGGCTACCGGCGGGATCCCACCGTGCCGTGTCATCGTGACCGTACCCTTCGGGCGTGCGGCGCCCTGCTCTGGCCGTGTTCGCGGGTGCGCTCGCATTCCTGCTTCCCCTTCTCTTCTCGACCGTCGTGATGGGCACGTTCTGGTCGCCGCGCTTCGCGCTGCTGGCCGTCGAGGCCGCGGTCGGACTCCCCGTCCTCGTCACCCTCCTGCGCTCTGATGGTCGGCGGGCGGCGGTCGCGGCCTTAGCGTTCGCGGCCTGGGCGCTGGTCTCCTTCGCCTGGGCGCCCAACCGGACGCTCGCCTTCTGGGGCGCGTTCCTCTGGGGGACGGGCGCACTCTTCGTGTTGGCCCTCGTCGGGTGCTGGGCGGTCGGCGTCGCGGCCGGGCCCCGCGCCACTGCGTGGGTCGAGAAGGCGCTCCTCGTCGGCGCAGGGGCCAACGCGGTGGTCGCCGTCCTGCAGACGACGACCGACCTCTCGTCCTTTCAGCTGTGGCGGGTCGACGGCCGCTCCTCGGGGTTCTGGGGCAACCCCGTCTACCTGTCCGGCTTCCTCCTGGGCGCCGTCTGGCTGGTCGTCCCCCGCCTCCGGGCCCGCCCGGCCGCGTGGGGGCCGTTCACGGTGCTGCTCGCCGCCGCCCTGCAGGTCGCGGGCGGGCGCTTCGCGGCCGCGCTGCTCGCGGCCGCGGTCGCGGGAGCGTGGCGCGTCGCCGGCGGGCGCACGGCCGCGCTGCTCGCCGTGTGTCTGGGCGCGGGCCTGCTCCTCGGCGCCGGCCTCGCACTGCAACACGGCGGGGTGAGCGTGGCCAGCCGGGCGAGCGTCGCCTCGGCCACCGGCGTCCGGCCCCGGCTCGAGTCATGGTTGTCGGCCCGCCACGCCATCGCCGAACGTCCCCTGCTGGGGCACGGGCCGGGTCGCTACCGCGGGGCCACGGGCCCCTTCCGCACGATGCGCCTCGCCCGGGACGAGGGGCCGGACCGCCTCTACGCGGACGCCCACAACCTCGTCGTCGAGTACGGGGTCACGACCGGGCTCCCGGGGCTCGGGCTGCTCCTCGCGTGGCTGGGTCTGGCGATCCGGCGCGCCGGCTGGCGCGCACCACTCGCCGGCTTCGCCCTCCTCGTGCTCGCCATGCACCTCCTCGAGCCGCAGAACGTCGGGTTGACGCCGCTCGCGCTCCTTGCCCTCGGCGCGGCGGCGCCCCTGGCCGCTCCACCGGCCGCACGTCTCCCGAGCGGGCTGCGCGCCGTCGTGATCGCCGCCGGAGTCGCGCTCGCCGGAGTCATCCTGCTGGGCACGTACCGGTTCGAGCAGGCGCGGCTCGACTTCCGGCTCGCCGACGCCCGCCAGGCGCGCGAGCTGCTGCCCCCGTGGCCGGAGGTGCGCGACCAGACCGCGCGCATCTACAGCTTCCGGGGCAAGTCGGAGCGAGACACGGCACTGCTCGCCCGTGCCCGGCGGTGGCGCGGGGCGGCGGCGCGTGCCGATCCGGACGACCCGTCGTGGTGGAACGACCTCGCCGAAGCCGAGCTCAACGCCAAGCTGCTCCCCGCCGCCACCCGTCATTTCGGCGAGGCGCTTCGACGCAACCCCTGGTCGGCACGGGCGATGAACGGCCTCGGGCGCATCGCGCTCGTCGAGGGTCACCGCTCGCGCGCCCAGTCGCTCTTCCGCCGGTCACTCCGTGCCGACTCCGACCAGCGCGCGATCCGCCAGATGCTGGCCGGCGGGTGATCCCGCGGGATCACCCGCCGGCGTCGACTACCAGCTGCTCGTCATCGCCGTGGTGTCGTTGGGAACCGAGCCGGAGCACGGCGAGCTCGTCTGCAGGTACTGCGTCCCCGGTGCCCCGGTCGTGTCCCGCACCCAGAAGCACTTCCCCGACCCGCTCTGGGCTCCCACCACGAGTGTCGTCGCGGGCGTGCCGTACACCTTGATGTAGACGATGTTGCCGGTCGCCGCCATCGACGCGGCCGTGTTCGTGTAGGAGAGCGACGGCTCGATCGCGGTCATGTCCGAGGCCTGCTCGGTGTACGCCTGACCATCGGTGAAGAAGGTCTTCTCCGCGGTCAGCGCGTTCCGCACGTTCGATTGCGCGGCGCGGTCCTGGGCCCGCTGCCGGGCGCCGAGGAAGGTGGGGATGGCGATGGCGATCAGGATGGCGATGATCAGCACCACCACCATGAGCTCGATGAGCGTGAAGCCCCGCTCCTCCCGCTCCGACCGCTGGCAAAGACGTTCGATCACTTCAGGTTTCTCCTTGGATGACGGGCGCGAACGGGCGAAGAGCCCATTCCGCAGCTGTTGCGGCTGCTCCGTCACTTGATCGTCCCGACCCGGCCATGGCTTGATGGCCATTCTCGAATAGCCCGATCGGCCCATTCAGCTCGAGCTCCAGCCGTCCGACCAGCCGGGATCGGCCGGATCGGGCACCGGGCAGGCGGCGGAGCCCGGGACCTTGCGGTCGTAGAACGTGCCTGCGGTGGCGCCGCCCATGACGTCCTTCAGGTAGAAGCAGCGGCCCTCCTTCGTGCGCCCGATCACGACGACGGTCTGGGCCGTCGACGGCGTGTCGAACGTGGCGATGAAGACGGAGCGGTCGCTCGACGCGCCGTCGAGCGGGGTCGTGGTCCAGGTCAGAGACGGCTCGACCGCGACCATCTCGACCGGATCGGCCGTGTACTGCAGTCGCTCGTTGTAGTAGATGCGCGTCGCCGAGAAGGCGTTGCGCACGTTGCCCTGCGTGGCCCGGTCGCCGGCCGTGCGGCGCGCGCCGAGGAACGTCGGGATCGCGATGGCCATGAGGATGGCGATGACCAACACGACCACGGACAGCTCGATGAGCGAGAAGCCCTGCTCGTCCTCCTGCTTCCGACCGGCTCGCATGCCATCCCTATCGGCCCGTCCGGCCATCCCACTTCATAGGCCGGGTGGGTCACTGTGCACCCCCGATCGGACTAGTCCTCCCCTCACCTGGGTGCGTGCGCGGGGGCCTCCCCGGCCGTCCGGTGGCGCGACACGTACTCGGCGAAGTTCCACGCCGGATGGCCGGCACCGCCGTCCAGGAACCTCGTCGCCGCCCGCCGGCCACTGTCGTAGAGCTGCTGCTGGATGGTCCGGTCGATGTCGAAGTCCGTGGCGCGCACACTGAGGGTGTCCACGAAGATCGTACGGGCGACGACCGCAGGATCGTCGAGGTGCTGTTGGTCGTGGAAGCTCGTCATCGTCGCGAGCATGGCGCGGGCGAGGCTGAAGGCGCCGTGGACGTCGTTGGGAACGCCCTGGAGCGCACCCGCGCGACTCGACAGCTTGATCCCGAAGGTGGGCCAGCGGGGGGGCGCGCCGTCGGCGCGATCGAACACGTCGACGGGGAAGTTCGAGAGCATGCCGCCGTCGACCAACCAGCAGGTCTGGCCGACCAGGCGGTCCTTCAGCTTCACCGGCTCGTAGAAGAACGGGATGGACATGCTCGCCCGCACTGCATCGACGACCGGCACCGCGAAGGGGTCGAGCCCGTAGCGCTCCCGATAGTCCCACGGCAGGCGCCGCAGGCGTCCCTGGGAGACGTCCGAGGCCATCACCACCAGGCGGTACGCCTGCTCGCGGGGGAACGATCCCCCTCGATCGTCGACGACGAGGTCCGCGAACGTACGCACCCCGAGGTCGCCGAGCAGGTCGCGGAGCCAGCCGCGCAGGTACTCGCCGCGGTAGATGCCTTCGTCCACGAGGACCGACGTCGCCTTGCCGAGCGGGCCGAGGTGGTCGAGCAGGTCGCCGTCACGAAAGCGCCGGTAGTCGACGGTGTTCATCACCTCGCGCAGATCGGGGGCGCGCAGACCGCCCGCGACCAGCGCTCCGACGATGGCACCCGCCGAGGTCCCCGCGACGCGGCGGAACCCGTAGCCGCGCTCTTCCAGCACCGAGATCGCACCGACGAGCGCGATGCCCTTGACGCCCCCACCCTCCAGCACGAGGTCGGCGGCCAGCTGACGCGATCGGCTCCCTGTCATGAGTGGGATGTCGGACGTTCCGCGCCCCCGGGTAAGGCGTTCGTGTCCCGGCGCTACCCTCGGTCGGTGCCCCATGGCGCGTTCGTGGTGGTGGCGGCGGCGCGGGGTCATCGCCGAGTGGCGGTCGACGAGCTGCGCGCCCGCGGAGCCATGTCGGTCGAGGAACGCTCGGTGGCACACGACCGCGCCCTGGTCTACGCCCGCTTCGCCCACGATTCCTCCGCCCGCCGGGTCGTCGCGGACCTGCGCTCGCGTGGCTGGCCCGCGGTCGTCCGCCCCGTGGGCGGCGGTCACCTGGCCGCCTGGCACGCCAACACGCGCCCGGTCGTCGTCGACGATCGACTGTCGGTGTGCTTCCCGTGGACGGAGGTCGACCGGGAGGGGGCGGGTCTCCTCGTCGAGATCGACCCGGGGCCGGCGTTCGGGGCCGGTGGTCATCCGTCGACCGTGCTGTTGCTGGTCGAGCTCGCGCGTCGGATGACGTGGGGTGCGGGAGCGGGGTGCTGTCGGTGAGCGCGGCGCTTCTCGGCGCGGCGTCGGTCACCGCGGTCGACGTCGACAAGGGGGCGATCGTGTCCACCCGCGCCAACGCGGCGCGCAACGGCGTGGGCGCCACCGTCGTCGCGTCGACAACGCCGGCAGCCGAGCTGACAGGCACGTTCGACGTGATCGTCGCCAACATCGGCGCCGCGACCCTCATCGAGCTCGCCCCCGCGCTGCAGCCGCGCCTCGCGCCGCGGGGCTGGCTGGGGCTGAGTGGCCTCTCACCCGCGCAGGTGTCGGTGGTAGCCGCCGCCTATCGCCCGACGCGCGTGATCGCCACGCCTACTCGCGACGACTGGGCCGCGGTGGTGGTCACGCCTGACGGCTGACCTCTAACGCAGGCCGGCGTCGAGCGCCTCGACCGACGGCGCGAAGTAGAACGAGCCCGAGGCCGGGTTGCTGAAGTCGGTCAGACGATCGCGCACGCCGCCGTCCGCGCCGTACATCGCCCGGAGCCGTTCGCGCAGGGGCGCCTGCGTCTTGCAGAAGGCCATGAAGTAGAGGCCGACGTCGCCGGTGTGCAGCGCGTACGGCGTCGAGCGGCGGACGAGCTCGTCGCGCTTGGGCTTGGTGGCGTCGGCGGTAGCGCCTTCACGCAGCTCCACGTGGGCGACGTGTGACGTCTCCGGCTGCTCGTCGAGGCGGGTCGACTCGGCCTTGGTGCGGCCGAAGACCGCCTCCTGCTCCTTGACCGGCAGCTTCTCCCACGCCTCGAGATCATGGACCCAGCGCTGGGCGTTGATGAAGCTGCCACCGGCGCCGGGCTCGCCGTCGGGCACGACCGCGGCGGCCCGCTCGGCGGCTTCGCCCTGCGGGTTGCCCGTGCCGTCGATGAAGCCGGTCATGTCGAGCGACGCGCCGTAGATGAAGGTGATCGTCTCGCGGGCGACCGCCATGTGACCCTTCAGGGCCTGGCGGGCGTCCCACTGCGCCTTCCAGTTGCGGTCCTTGTGAGCGCTCGTCATCCAGAAGAGCAGCTCCTCCTGCGTCCCTTTCGCCTCGCGGCCGCTGCCGTCGGTGGACTTGATGGTCTCGAAGGGCTGGAAGTCGTTCGGCATCTCCGCGCCGATGTCGGCCAGCAGCGTGGGCCCGAACCCCAGCACCAGGTTGATGTCCTGGTCGGCGCACGCGGCGCGGAGGTCGCGCACCACGCCCTTGATCGTCGCCAGATCGGCACCTTCGGTGCGGCTGAGATGGACGTACCACTGGTGCTCACCCATGTCGTTGAAGATCGCCGGTTGAGCCGTGGGCATGCTTCCTCCCTCTCTGGGATCCACGTCGGGATCCGTCCGATCGTCCGCGCCGCCGGCATGTTCGCGCAGACTCGCTCTGCCCCGCGCAACGGGCGCCCGTCTGCGATTCCGAGAGTTCCCTTCGGGGTACGCGTCGATGCCCGGCGGAACCCCGCACCGAAGACCAGCGGACCACACGCAGAGGAGAGGCCCCGTGACGGACGACCCGGACGACCTGCGCCACGACGACCCGGAGGGCGGCCACGACCCCGACGCGCTCGAGGAGGGCGCTCGCCGCATGGGAGCGACGAAGGCCGGCGACGAGACCGAGCGAGATCCCGATCCCACCGGCGACCACGACCCCGAGGCGCTCGAGGACGCGGCGGACAAGATGGGAGCCGACCCGGAGTAGAACCCACATCCTCGCTCTCTGTGACCACACAGTGACGCTGAGTCGAAAGACCTATTGCGGACGTTGGAACCCTTCGTAGCATTCATCCCAGTTGCGAGCACGACCGGGGGCGGCGCTGCGGGGACGGGTGCGAGTGGATCTGCGGCGGGGTGGACGCGTGTTGTCCGCCTCAGCCATCGGGGCGGCCCTGCTGGGCGCGCTGGCGACGCAGGCCGCCGCCGCGCCGGTCGCGCAGGGATTCCGCGACCGGTCCTACGCCGGCACCACCGCGCCGACCGCGGAGAAGCCGCAGAGCAAGCTCTGGTTCCACGACGGCAGCTGGTGGGGCGTCCTCTTCCGTCCGTCGAACGCGGGTGGGGGCAAGTTCACGATCCAGAGGCTCGACCTCGCCACCCAGACCTGGGTCGACACCGGGGTCGCCGCGGACAGACGCGAGAGCGTGCACCTCGACGCGCTCTCCGACGGCAACAAGCTCTATGTCGCGTCGTCACGCGGGAGCGCGAATCCGTCGCTCAACCGCAAGGTCCGGGTCTGGGGCTACACCTATGACGCGACCGCGCGGGCGTACACCCCCGACCGCGGCTTCCCGGTCGACATCGCCGACGGCGAGATCAACGAGGTCGTCATCGACCGGGACGGCACGGGCATCCTCTGGGCGACGTTCGTGCTGCACGGTCGGGTGATGGTGACGCACACGGAGGCACGTGCCGACCGATGGGTCACGCCGTACGTCCTGCCGGTCGGTCCGGCGGCGATCGTGAGGCCCGACCCCCAAGGGGACCAGTCGGGCATCGTGCGGTTCGGCGGCGACGAGGTCGGGATCATGTTCAGCAGCCAGATCGACCCCACCGGCCTCGGGGTCATGTACTGGGCCACGCACGTCGACGGCACCGGTGACCACACGTGGAACCTCACGCAGGCGTTCTCGGGCAACCGGCTGGCCGACGAGCACATCAACCTGAAGGCGCTGCCGAACGGCGACCCCGCCGGGCTGGTGCTCGCGGCCGTGAAGACGTCGCTGCACGCGAGCACGCAGATGCGGGTCCACGTGCTTCGTCTCGGCAACGACGGCACCTGGACGAGCCACGAGGTCGGAACCGTCACCGACAACCAGACCCGCCCGCTGGTGCAGATCGACACCGACAACCGCCGGATCTACGTGTTCGCGACGTCGCCGTGCTGCCGGGGCGCCGTCATCTACGTGAAGGTGGCGAGCCTCGACGACATCGTGTTCCCGCCCGGACCCGGCACGCCGTTCATCCAGAGCGCCCGCGACACGAACATCAACAACCCGAGCGGAACCAAGCAGACCGTGGGGAACGCCTCGGGCCTGCTCGTGCTCGCGGGCGACGACGTCACTCACGTCTACCTGCACAACTACGAGCCGCTCGGCCCGTCGGTCCCGGGTCCGCCGCCGGCACCGGGTGGGTCGGGCGCGTCGCCCGTACCCGGCGGTTCGACGGGCGGGACCGGTCCCGGGTCGTCCGGGTTGCCGACTGCCGGCGCGTCCACCGAGACCGAGGTCCTGGGGAGCCGCCTGGCGCGCGACGAGGCGCTCATCGGCGCCCCCGAGCCTCGGAACGACTTCTTCGGGTTCTTCGGGCCGTTCATCGCATTCACCGGCCGCGACATCCTCACCCTGGTCGGCGCGGCAGCCGTCACGCTGCTCTCGGGCATCGCCACGGTCGCGGTTGCCCGTCGGCGCGTCCGCCGCACCTCCGCCTGACGGCGAGAGCCGCGCAACGACTGCCTCGCTCTCCACGCCCGAGGTCATCTGTGGTGTCGCAGGTGCTGGTTGAGTCGCGCGGCTTGGCGCGTCTGATGGTCGCGTTCTGCGAGGTTCGGTGCGTTGCGGGCGGCGTCTGCGTAGAGGCGGGCCGCGAGCTCGAGATCGCCGTTCTTCTCATGGAGGTACGCGGCGACCGCTTCGCGCCGCGGGATGTGTTCCTCGACCTCGGCCAGTGCCGCCAGTCCTGCGGGCGCGCCGTCGACCTCGCCGACCGCGACCGCACGGTTGAGCCGGACGATCGGCGTGTCGGCGAACCGGAGAAGCTCGTCGTACCACTCCACGATCTGCACCCAGTCGGTCTCCTCGACGCGCGGCGCGTCGGCATGGAGCGCGGCGATCGCCGCTTGCGCCTGGTATTCGCCGAGCTGATCGCGCGCGAGCGCAGCGTGTGTGATGTCGATTCCCTCCGTGATGAGCGCTGTGTCCCACTGGCTGCGGTCCTGATCGGCGAGGGGCACGATGCTTCCGTCCGGTCGGGTGCGGCTGCGGCGGCGGGCATGGTGCAGGAGCATCAGGGCGAGCAACCCGTGCACCTCGGGGTCGTCCACCAGGGCAGCCAGCTGCCGGGTCAGTCGGATCGCCTCGGCCGCGAGATCGACGTCGCCGGAATAGCCCTCGTTGAAGACGAGGTACAGCACCCGCATCACCGTGCGCACGTCGCCGGGACGATCGACGCCGGCCCGATTGACGATGCGCTTGGCGCGGCTGATGCGCTGCGCCATGGTGCGCTCGGGCACGAGGTATGCTCGAGCGATCTGGCGTGTGGTGAGGCCACCCACGGCTCGGAGGGTCAACGCAACCGCCGACGACGGCGTCAGATCGGGATGCGCGCACAGGAAGTAGAGGCGCAGCGTCTCGTCGGCGCTCGGGATCGTGCCGGCGGGCGGTTCGGTGTCGACTCGGAGCTCTCGGTCGCGGCGCGCCGCGTCTGACCGCGTCATGTCGAGGAAGGCTCTCCACGCGACCGTGATGAGCCAACCCGTGGGGTCGGCGGGCAACTCGTCCCCCCACGCAGAGAGCGCCCGGATGAGCGCCTCTTGCACGGCGTCCTCGGCCGTCGCGAAGTCCGCACCGCGACGGACGAGGACGCTCAAGACCCGTGGGACGAGCTCGCGCAGCTCGACCTCGTCCACGGTCAGTGGGTGAAGTTTGGCGGGGCGGCCAGGAACGGCCGGACCTCCAGCCATTCGTGGATTGGTTTGCCACCGGCCCCAGGTGCTGCCGACAGCTCACCGGCGAGCTCGATCGCGCGCTCGTAGCTGTCGACGTCGATCACCATCCATCCCGCGATCAGGTCCTTCGTCTCGGCGAACGGGCCGTCGGTCACCGGCGGCCGCCCCTCGCCGTCGTAGCGGACCCACACGCCGTCGGGCGACAGCGCCTGTCCGTCGATGAACTCGCCGCTGCTCTCGAGCCGAGCTGCGAAGTCGTTCATGAACCCGATGTGTGCCTCGACCTCGTCGGGCCTCCACTGGTCCATCGGGACATTGTTGACGGGCGCCGGCGCGCCTCGGTAGTGCTTGAGCAACAGGTACTTGGCCATGGTGTTCTCCTCGTGTGACGCCGGCCCTGCCGGCCGGATGCTCCCTGGGACGGAGCAGGGCCCGAATTCTCGACATCGTCGCCGGGAATTCTGACGATCCTCCGCACCGGAGTGGCGCCGCTGCCCGGCCTCGGAACTCCCGTTTACGCGTCTACCAGCCGGGCGTGAACCCAGCCCATGATCGCCCCCAGGTAGTCCGCCGGCGTGGCCGGATCCGTGTTCACCAGGCCCGGCTTGTTGGTGACCACGTGGGTCGAGCAGTCCGGCGTGGCGTCGTCGTCGACGCACACGGGCAGGTTGGTGGAGCGACTGGCGGGGCCCTGTGCGATCGCGGCGCGCATCGGCTCGTGGATGCAGTCCGTCACGCCCATCGTCACCCGTGATCCGTCGCGGATCGGACAGGAGATCGCGACCGATCCGCAGGTGTTCACGTCGCCGTGGTTCCAGATGTGCATCAGGGGCACGGTGAGCCTGCCGTCCGTCACCAGCTTGTCGGGCTCGTTGTCGATGTCGCCGAGCGCGGGATGCACGCGGGCGGTGACCGGATCGAGCCGGGCCGGGTCGTTCTTGTCCACGCAGACGCCCTGCGCGAACGCCGCGTCGAACGCCTCGCGGTTGACCACGCTCGCGTCGGCGACGACACCAGCCGGCGCGATGCCTTGCAGCTGCATCGACCACGCGACCCCGAATGCCCCGGCCGAGCCCGCGCTGCCGCCGTGCAGGAACGTCTTCGTCGTCGGGTAGAGCGCGTGGGCGTACTGCACCGCGGCCTTGGTCGACAGCACGCCGTTGGTCGTGCGGGGCTTGCCGTCGGGCGTCGTGTTCGGATTGTGGGGATCGGGAGTGTTCGCACCGGCGTAGACGTCGTGACTGCAGTACGACACCGCCAGCGTGCGAAATGCCGCGGCGTCGGCGCGCACGCTCGCCAAGAGACCGCCGTTGGTGAGGCGGCCACGGAGTGACGTGGCCGATTCCTCGATCTTCTGTGCGCTGCTGGGGATCGGGTTCCCGTTGGTGTCGAAGTAGCCGACACCGCCGCCGTGCATGAACGTCCACAGAGGCGCCGGCGCGGTCGTCGACGAACCGATCTTGGTGCCGATCACGAACGTCTGGTAGCCGCTGACACTGCACGGGTATGCGTTGTTCCTGTAGTAGTCGTACTTCCAGCCGTTCAGGGTGCTCGAGCTCACCAGCTGCACCGACCTCACGTCGCCGGGAGTCTCGAGCGGCGGAGAGCACGCGCTCACCGCGAAGACGACCAGACCGGCAACGATCAGTCCTCCGAGACGGCGCATGGTCCGACCTCCCTCGTCGCGGGACGGTAAGGGGACGTTCGTAGCCGGTCAAGGACGCGGCAGCGAACATCACAGAACCCTCATCTTTCGCGCGATCACCTACGACGCCGTCGCGTCAGACGGTGCGCGGTCGGAGTCGACAGTTCGCGGGGTCGCCGCCGCCGGAGCGGCGGCTACGGTCGTCGGTGGCGCAGACGGTTGTGGTAGCCGCAGGCGGCACGCCCGTTTCCGTCGACGGTCAGCCCGCCCGCCGAGTACGGCTGCACGTGGTCGATCTGGCAGTCCGCGGCGGGGATGTCGCAGAACTCATGGAAGCACTCGCGGTCGCGCACCTCGACCGAGCGGCGGGTCGCGCCGGTGAAGATGCGCCGGCGCGAGCCGAGGTTCCTCACCCGGTCGGGACCGTCGAACACCACGCGTTCCACCCAACCATCCTCGAGCCACCCCACCAGGCTCCCCGGCGTGACGACGGTGCCCTCAGCCAGCTCACAGATGCGCCCGGCGAAGGTCTCATAGCCCACGAACACGGTGAACAGCGGCTCCGGCAGGCGGGCACCAGGAGGCACGGCGCGGGCTCGGCGCGCCATCTCCACCGCCGCGTCGGCCCGGCGCTGTGCGGGCGCGCGGACCAGGTCGGCGGCGCACACGCCGGCACCCACCCGCGCCCGGGCCTCGGCCCAGTCGGCTTCGAACAACTCGTGCTCGATGCCCGCGAGCGTGCGATGGAGCACGGCGCCGCCGATGGGATCGAAGGTGCCGTCGAGGACCCAACCGCCGCCGAAGCTCTGGGACAGATGGAGGCGTCGGGCCGCTTGCTCGGCGCGCGCGCCGTCCTCCACGCCGTCGGGATCCGCCCGCTGCAGCCAGTAGGCCAGCGCCCGCGCGAAGTGCCGGTGGCTCAGGCGCGCGGCCTGCTCCACCAGCAGCGTCTCGTCGCGCTCGAAGCAGGCCGCGCTCACCGGCGTACGCGCGTCAGCCAGCGCCGCCACCCGCGCCGCGTCGATGTCGCCAGCGAGCCAGGCCGCCTCTGCATTCTCCATGTGCCTGAGCGCGCGCCCCAGCCGCAGGCGGCGACGGGCGGCTGTGACCGGCACGCGACAGCGTGTGGCGACCCACGCCGCGGCCGAGCGAGCACCGTCGGCCTCCCATGTGCCGGCGGCCTCGAACGCCGAGGTGGCCCGCGTGGTCGCCGCGTCGAGTCGCTCCAGCTGGCGGTGCAGCGCCTGAATGGTCTCGCGGTCGGCGAGCTGCGCAGGATCGGCGTCGCATATGACGTCGATCGCATTGGTGAGCTCGTCGAGAACGTTCATCGCTTCTCCACGCCGGCGGTACGACACAGGACCATGGCGTGCGCCAGATGGTCGAGACGGGGGAAGCGACGACCTCAGCACCACTCTACTCGAACACCAGTTCGATTGCAAGGGCAAATGCGCGCTGATGTTGAACTTGCCGGCCGCGTGTCGCGATGTTCTGGCGCGCGGCGTCGGCCTTCCCCGATGAGCAGTTGCGGACGTGGCCCAGTTCGGCTCGGCCCGTCCTCATGCCATCCGAACGACAGCTGAGCGTCGCGGTCTGCGAGGCCACGGCAACAAGCACGGGTCGGCTCCACGGCGCAGACCCGCCATCTGGGGGGTGTCTCGCGGCGGTTGTGCGCTCATGGTGACAGCATGGACGCGGCGTTGACAGGCAGGGCCATTCATTGGGGAGATCCACCGATGAAGCCTCGAGAGCACAGCAAGGACGCCTTTGTGTTGCCGGTGGGCACCGTGACCCTGCTGCTATCGGATCAGGCCGGCTCGGTGGACGCTTGGGAGTCCGATGCGGGGGCGATGAGCGAGGCGGTGGCCCGCCTCGACGCACTGATCAGCGATGCGGTCGGGCGACACCGGGGTGTGCGCCCCGTCGAGCAGGGTGAGGGTGACAGCTTCGTCGCCGCGTTCGCTCGGGCGAGCGACGCGCTGGCCTGCGCGCTCGACATCCAGCTCGCGACGCAGGCCGACGACTGGCCGGGTCGACTGGGCCCAAGACTGCGGATGGCGCTGCACACCGGAGAGGTGCAGTTGCGCGACGAGGGCAACTATGTCGGGCGCACCATCAATCGTTGTGGCCGGCTTCGTAGCCTCGCCGCCGGCGGCCAGGTCCTCGTGTCGCGCAGCACCGCCGAGCTGGTCGCAGACGCTCTGCCCGAGCACGCCTCGATGATCGATCTCGGCACCCACAGGCTGCGCGATCTTGCGCGGCCGGAACAGATCTTCCAGCTCGCGCATCCCGGCTTGGCGTCAGCGTTCCCTGCACTGCGCTCGCTCGACGAGGTGCCGAACAACCTGCCCGTCCAGCTCACGAACCTCGTCGGACGCCGGCCTGAGCTCGCCGAGCTCGCCCACCTCCTCGACGAGTGCCGGCTGTTGACGCTGGTCGGCTCGGGCGGCTGCGGCAAGACCCGTCTCGCGCTCCAGGCCGCGGCCGACGCCACCGAAGGCTTCGTGGATGGAGCGTGGTTCGTCGACCTCGCGCCGCTCGGCGATCCCGGGATGCTGCCTCGCGCGGTGGCGGACGCGTTCGGCGTCAAAGAAGAGGGCGCGCGCGACGTGACCGCGACGGTGCTCGAGCATCTACAGTCACGGCGCGCGCTCGTGCTGCTCGACAACTGTGAACATGTCATCGACGCAGCCGCTACCTTCGCCGACGCCCTGTTGCGCGCGTGCCCGTCGGTGACGTTGCTCGCCACCAGCCGCGAGCCGCTCGACGTGGACGGTGAGCTCTGCTGGCGAGTCCCGTCGATGAGCCTGCCGGCCGACGACGAGCCTGCCCCCGTCGAGGCTCTCGCGACCTCTGATGCGGTGCGCCTCTTCGTCGAGCGTGCCGCGCACCGCCGTCCAAGCTTCCGAATGACCGATGAGAACGCGTCGGCGATCGCGGCGATCTGCCGTCGACTCGACGGCATCCCGCTTGCGATCGAGCTCGCAGCGGCGCGCATCCGCGCCCTGTCACCACGACAGATCTCTGACCACCTGGATGATCGGTTCCGAGTGCTCACGGGCGGTCTGCGCACCGCCATGCCTCGCCAGCAGACCCTTGAAGCCTCCGTCGCGTGGGGCTACGACCTCCTCGACGAGCGCGAGCAGACGCTGCTCCGGCGCCTCACCATCTTCTCCGGCGGGTTCACCCTCGAACTCGCCGAAGCCGTCTGCAGCGCGGAGCCGCTCGATCAGTGGGGCGTCTTCGACGTGCTGTGCTCACTCGTCGACAAGTCACTCGTGCAAGCCGACGAGGGAGAGCTCGCCCGCTATCGGCTGCTGGAGACGGTCCGCCAGTTCGGCCGCGGCCACTTACGTGCCCGCGGGGAGGAAGACGAGCTCGCCGACCGGCACCTCGCCACGCTCGTGGAGCTCGTCGAGCGCATCGAACCCGAGCTCTACTCCGGTGCCGACCAAAACCTCTGGCTCGACACGGTCGGAGCCGAGCACGCCAACCTGCGGGCCGCGCTCGACTGGGCTGAGTCGGCCGACCGGAGCGAGCTCGGATTGCGCTTGGCCACGGCCACTACGCAGTTCTGGTACACGCGGGGCTATCTCCAGGAGGGTTTCCGCCGGACGCAGCGGATGCTCGGCGCGACGCCGGAGCCGACGCCCGCCCTGGAGGCGCGGGCCACCTTCTCGCTCGGCGTGCTGGGCTGGAACATCGGCGAGTACGTGGCCGCAACCGCGGCCGGTACGCGCTCGCTCGAGCTCGCGACCGCGCTCGGCGACCCTCTCAGCCTCGCCCGCGCCCACAGTCTGCTTGGCTTCATCTGGCTGTTCCCCGACACCCGAGGAGCCATCGAGCATCTGGAGCAGGGCCGCCGCTTCGCGGCCGAGTGCGACGACCCGTACAGCCTCGCCAACTCCTCGTGCTTCCTGGGTGTGGCCCGCGCGTATTGCGGCTCGCACGCCGACTCGGTTGCCGCGTTCGAGCAAGGCGCGGCCATCGCCATCCGCCGGAACCGCCCGCAGCAGCTGGGGATGACGCTCACCGCGCACGCGTTCATCTCCCTGTGGAACGGGTCCGGCGATGCGGAGGCACTACTGGCCGACGGCCGCGCCGCCCTCGAGCAGGTGGACGATGTGCTGTGGCTATTGCTCAGCTCGCTGGTCCGTGCCGAGCTGGTGCGGCGAAGGGGAGACGCCCCCGAGTCCGTGAGGTT
Source organism: Actinomycetota bacterium (assembly GCA_005888325.1). Classification (NCBI taxonomy): domain Bacteria; kingdom Bacillati; phylum Actinomycetota; species Actinomycetota bacterium. Next base: position 19,735 of record VAWU01000020.1, on the reverse strand, counting down.
GAGCGAGGAGACGCTCGACGCGGGCCTGGCTTCCGGATCACCGTTCGTCATCGACCTCGCCATGCTCATCTCCGGAGCAGCCCTNNNNGACGACGCCGTCGCGCTCTGCCGCGAGATCTTGCTGATGCCCTATGTCGCGTTTGGGCTCACCTGGTTGGCCGACGTTCTTCGCGCCCTCGGCCGCACCGACGACGCCCGCGCCGCCGCGGATGAGGCCCTCGAGATCTCGAGGTCGTGCGGGTACCGCCAGTACGAGGCCGACGCCCTCGCGTGCCGAGCGGCGATCGCCACGGCCGACGGCGATGATGCCGAGGCGGAGGACCTCGCGCACCAAGCGCTTCGCATCGCTCGGGAGATCAGCGATCGGATCGGCTCCGTCGACTGCCTCGAGCAGCTCGCGGCCATCGCCGCCCGCCAAGAGAGTTACAAGGAGTCGGCGCGCATCCTTGCCGCCGCAGCCGCCGAGCACGGTCTCGTGGGTCTCCGCGCCTTCCAGCTCCGGGTCGCAGCGGTCGCGCGAACTAAAGCGTGCGTCATCGACGCCCTCGGCCGCGATGAGTTCGAGACCGCCTGGGCCGTCGACGACGCCGTCGCATATGCCAGCCGCGGCCGCGGCGGGCGAAAGCGACCGTCTTCCGGGTGGGCGAGCCTCACACCAACCGAGCGCGAGGTCGTCCGGCTGACCGCCGAGGGTCTCACCAACCCCAAGATCGCCGAGCGCCTGTTCGTCGCGCCGAGCACCGTAAAGGGCCATCTCTCGAGCATCTTCACCAAGCTCGGCTATACCACCCGCGCGGAGCTGGCAGCCGAAGCTGCCCGGCGAGCGATGTGAGGTAGAGACCCCAGCGGGCTACTTGATCAGCTTGATGATGTTGAACATCGGCATGTAGAGCGAGATGACCATGCCACCGACGGCGGCGCCCATGACGACGATGAGCATGGGCTCGAGCAGCGACGTGAGGGCGTTCACCGTTGCCTCCACCTCCTGGTCGCAGAAGTCGGCGATCTTCTCGAGCATGGTGTCGACCGCGCCGGTCTCCTCATCTGCACGACCATGGGTGGGAACACGGAGTGCGCGGCGAGCGGGCGTGCCATCGACTCACCGGTCTTCACCGCCGACTGCACGTCCTTGACTCCCCGCGACACGACGTCGTTGTTGACGGTCTCGGACGTGATCTCCAGCGACTCCAGGATGGGCACGCCCGAACGCAGCAGCACGGCGAGTGTGCGCGCGAAGCGCGTGAGCGCCGTCTTGTGCACGAGCTTGCCGAACACGGGGATGCGGAGCTTGATCGCGTCCCAGCGGGCGCGACCCCGGCTGGTGGCGACCCACCGCTTGAGGGCGAACACGACGCCGACGTCGATGAGCGCCATCAGCCACCACACCTTGGTGACCAGGGCGGAGATCCCCATGAGGAGACGGGTCGGCAGTGGGAGCGTGCCGCCCAACTGCGTGTAGAGGTCCTTGAACATCGGGACCACGAACAGCAGCATCGCGCTGACGATCATCAACACCAGCGCGAAGACCACGACCGGGTAGGTCATGGCCGACTTGACCTTGCGGCGCAGCTCGACCTGCTTCTCGATCGTCTCCGCCAGCTGGAGCAGCACCGAGTCGAGCACGCCGCCCGTCTCGCCGGCCCGCACCATTGCGACGTACAGGCGGCTGAACGTCTTGGGGTGGCGGGCCAGCGCCTGCGACAGCGACGAGCCCTTCTCGACGTCCTGGCGCACCTGGTTCAGCACCGCCGCGAGCAACTTGTTGTCGGTCTGGTCGGCCAGGATGTAGAGGCTGCGGAGCAGGGAGAGCCCCGAGTTGATCATGGTGGCGAACTGGCGGCTGAACACCGCGATGTCCTTGAGCTTGACCCGCTTGCCCTGACCGAAGGGCAGCTTGATCTCCTTCTGGAAACCGGTGTCGTCCTTCTTGTCGATCGCGAGCGGGATGTAGCCCATCTGGCGCAGCCGGTTGGCGACGAGCGTCGTGCTGTCGGCCTCGAGCGAGCCTTCGAGCAGCTTTCCCTGCCGGTCGCGTACCTTGTACTGGTAGGTGTCGGGCATTTACTTGCCTCCTACCAGTCGCTTCAGATCGTCTTCGTTCGCGCAGCGCTCGATCGCGGTCTCCATGGTGATGGCCCGCGCCGTCACCAGGAGGGCGAGGGACTGGTCCATGGTCTGCATCCCGTAGCGCCCGCCCGACTGCATGGCCGAGTAGATCTGGTGGACCTTGCCCTCGCGGATCAGGTTGCGCACCGCGGGGGTCACGATGAGCACCTCGGCTGCGGCGACCCGTCCGCCGCCCTGCGCGGTGGGGACCAGTTGCTGCGTGACCACCGCCTGCAGGGTGGCAGCCAGCTGCACCCTCACCTGCTGCTGTTGCTCGGGCGGGAACACGTCGATCACCCGGTCGATCGACTGCGGCGCGTCCTGCGTGTGCAGCGTTGCGAAGACGAGGTGCCCGGTCTCCGCCGCGGTCAACGCGGTGGAGATCGTCTCCAGGTCACGCATCTCACCCACGAGGATGACGTCGGGGTCCTGCCGGAGCACGTGCTTGAGCGCCCGGGAGAAGGAGAAGGTGTCCTCGCCCACCTCGCGCTGGTTCACCACCGACAGCTTGTGTGTGTGGAGGAACTCGATTGGATCCTCGACCGTCATGATGTGCACGGGCTTGGAGGTGTTGATGATGTCGAGCAGCGAGGCGAGCGTCGTCGACTTGCCCGAGCCCGTCGGGCCGGTGACGAACACGAGACCGCGCGGCAGATCTGCCAGACCGAGCACCGCCGCAGGCAGGTTCAGCTGCTCCAGGGCCACGATCTCGAAGGGGATCGTCCGCATCACCGCGCCCACCGAGTCGCGCTGCTGGAAGACGTTGACCCGGAAGCGGCAACGGCCGGGGATCGAATGCGACGTGTCGAGCTCGAGCTCGGTCTCGAAGCGTTCCCGTTGCTTCTGGGTGAGCACCGCGTAGACCATCCGTCTGATCTCCGACCCGTTCATGACGGGGAACTCCGTCAGCGCCTTGAGCTCGCCGTGCACGCGAACGGTCGGGTGCGCTCCCGAGGAGAGGTGGAGGTCGGAGCCGCCGAGGTCGAGCACCCGCTCGAGCAGGTCGTCGACATGCAGCTCGTCCGGCGTGGTCTCGCCGAGCAACCTCGGCGCATGCAACTGAGGTCGGGGCTCCTCGTCGAGCGCCACCATGATGTCGTGGCTCTCCGGCTGGGGGCTACATGGCGTCGACGACGCGACGCAGCTCGGTGCGTTCCGCCACCGCGGCCACCGCGTTCCACCCATCGACCTCCGGGCACTGACGAACGGCGTCGATCTGAGACGGGTCGGCCATGGCGACGATGAGGTCGCCTCCCTCCGCGCCGACCGCCACGGCGAGCAGGGAGCGGGCCAGGTCGGTCGGCAGGAGCCCGTCGAGCTCCTTGGGGATCTGGGTGTCGACGAGGTCGACGAAGCGCATGCCGACCTGGTTGGCGACCGCGGCGACGAGGTCCTTCTCCCCCACCAGTCCCGAGGAGATGAGCAGACGCGGCAACGGCACCTCTTCCGCCTCCTCGCGTGCGAGCATCTCCTCCAGCGCGTCCCTGGAGAGGACCTTGCGCTCGACGAGGAACTCGCCCAGTCGGCGCGAAGCGGGGTTCATGCCCGGGGTATCGGCGTCTTGCCCGACGACGTTGAGCGGCCAGTCGGCCCGGGGGCTACACGATGACCCTCAGGACCTCCTCGACCGAGGTCATGCCGTTGCACACCTGGACCATCCCGGCGCCGCGCAGGGTGATCATGCCCTGGGCGATCGCCACCTTCTTGATGTCCTCCGTGTGGGCGCGCTCCACGATCATGCGTTCGATGTCCTCGCTCACGAGCAGCACCTCGTGGATGGCGAAGCGGCCGTGGTACCCGGTGCGTCCGCACGCCCCGCAGCCCACCGGACGGAACAGCTCCGGCGGGTCGTCCTCGCCGTCCCACCCCACCGCTTCGAGGTCGGAGGCGGTCGGCGCGTAGTGCTCCTTGCAGCGCGTGCAGAGCTTGCGGGCCAGACGTTGGGCCACGATGCAGTCGAGGGAGCTGCCCACGAGGAACGGCTCGACGCCCATCTCCACCAGCCGCGTCGCCGTCGACGCGGCGTCGTTGGTGTGGAGCGTGGAGAGCACGAGGTGGCCGGTGAGCGCGGCCTCGACCGCGGTGGTCGCGGTCTCCCGGTCGCGGATCTCGCCCACGAGCACGATGTCGGGATCGGAACGCAGGATCGAGCGCAGCGCGGCCGCGAAGGTCATCCCGGCCTTGTTGTTCACCTGCACCTGGTTGATGCCGGCGAGCCGGTACTCGACCGGATCCTCCACCGTGATGATGTTCTTGGCCGGGTCGTTGATCTGGTTGAGGGTGGCGTAGAGGGTGGTCGACTTCCCCGAGCCGGTGGGGCCGGTCAGCAGGATGGTGCCGTACGGCTTCCTGTAGGCCGTCTCGTAGCGCTCGAGCGCCTCGGGCAGGAACCCGAGATCGGCCAGCTGCAGCAATGCCGTGCTCTTGTCGAGGATCCGCATCACGACCTTCTCCCCGTACACCGTGGGGAGCGTGGCGACGCGCAGGTCGACCGCCTTGCCGGCGATCACCGCGGAGACGCGCCCGTCCTGAGGCACGCGCCGTTCGGCGATGTTGATGTCCGCCATGATCTTCAGCCGCGAGATCACGCCCGCCTGGATGTTCTTGGGTGAGCGCATCACCTCGTGCAGCACACCGTCGATCCGGTAGCGCACACGAACGTCCTTCTCGGCCGGCTCGATGTGGATGTCCGACGCCCGGTCCTGCACCGCCTGGGTGATGAGCAGGTTGACGAGCTTGACGATCGGGGCGTCCTCCACCACCTCCTTCACCGAGGCGAGGTCCTGTTCGTCCTCCCATTCGCGCGCGGCTTCGGCGGAGATGTTCTCGACATCGCCGTCCATGCGGTGGTGGCGGTCGATGGCGTCCAGGATCGACGCGCGGGTCGCGACCACGGTTCTGACCTCTGCGTGGGTGACCGTGCGGATGTCGTCGATCGCGAAGACGTTCGACGGGTCGGCCATCGCCACGACCAGGCGGCCCTCGTCCCATGCCACCGGCAGGGCCTGGTAGCGGCGGGCCAGGGCGTCGGTGATGAGCCCCGCCGCGCTCGGGTCGATGGCGAACTCGCTGAGGTCGAGGAAGTCGAGGCCGATCTGGGCCGCGAGCGTGGCGACCAGGTCCGACTCGGTGACCAGTTGCTGGTCGATGAGGACGCGCCCGAGCGACTTGCGCGTCCGCGACTGCTCGTCGAGCGCCGCCGTCAACTGCTCGCGGGTGAGCAGCTGACGAGTGACGAGCAGCTCTCCCAGCTGGTTGGCGTCTGACATCACGCCACCCGCCGCCGAGGGAGGAGGGCGCCGGCCGAAGTGCTCCACCGCGCTGACGCGTGGGCCACCACGATGTTGACCGTTACGAGCGGACCGACGACAGGAACTTGAGGAGCAGGCCCCGGTTGATGGGCTCGCCGTGCTCGTCGGTGAGCACGCCCTTCAGAGCGGCGGCACGCTCTTCCGGTGTCGCGGCGCGCGCCGCGGCTGCGACTGCGTCGGCCGCCTCGGTCCCGAGATCGGCGAGCTCCGATGCGAGAGCGCGCGCCTTCTCGGGCGAGAGGGCGGCCATCGCCGCGTCGATCTCCTCCTGGTTGCCGAGGAGCTCGTCCTCCAGTTGCTGCTGCGCCTCCCGGGCGGCGCGCGCGTCGGCCAGTGTGCGCACCGGCGTCTCGGGCTCTTCGGGCTCCGGCGGGGCGTCGGACACGCGGCGGCGGCGCTTCGGGATCTCCACCAGATGGTCGATGTCACCGGTGTTGGTGGCGGACGTCGCCGCGAAGTGGGCGCCCGCGTCCTCGACCTCGACCAGGCCCGCGTCGACCAGGCGCTTGACCACCTGGCAGGCGCCGAACTCACCGAGGGTCAGTGCCTGGGCGACCGCGTCCACGGGCGCGCCGCCGGCGACGACCGCGAGCACCTCCCACTGCTCCGCCGTGACGGACACCTCGGGAGCGGGGGCGTGGGCGACCATGCGCACACGGACGGACAGCGACGGGACCACGACCTCGATCGAGCGCCACTCGGATAGGCGGTGCTGGGCGTCGCGCAGGACGGGCTCGACGGCCACCGCCTCGCCGTCGGGGACGCCCGCCCCCGCGTCGAAGACGAAGGTGCCCTCCTCCTCGCGGAGCAGCTCGAAGAAGACCTCGGGGAGGGTCCGGGCCCGGGGCGCCTCGCCACCGACCACCAGTCCCTGGTCCATCCAGACCCTGCCCTCGGACCTGTCCCCCCGGACGTAGAGCTCACCGCTCTTCTTGGTCGAGGCCAACAGGGCCAGCACGTCGGGCAACGCAAACGCGTCGAGAGACCCCTGCAGGGACACGCCAAACCTCCGATGTACCGATGTCGCTGTCATCATCGGCAGGTCGACCACGGAGAGTTAGCCCCGACGGGCCAATTCTCCGAGCGCAGCGGCCGACATGACCTCCAGGGGCGGATCCTCGCCCGTCCAGATGCGGATGGTGTGGGCCGCCTGGTGGATGAGCATCCCCAGGCCGTTGGTCGCGGCTGCGCCGCGGGCCCGGGCCGCGTCGACGAGCGGGGTGACCGCCGGGTGGTACACGAGGTCGACGACGAGCTGGCCCGGTCCCAGGCCGGCCGGGTCGAGGGGAAGGTCGGGCCCGTCTTCTCCCCGCATGCCCAACGGAGTCGCGTTGACGATGAGGTCGGCGTCGGCCGCGTCGCCCGGTTGCCCCACCCGGCCCGCGGCACCGGCCAGGGCGGCCGCGGCGACGGCCCGGTCGGCGGTGCGGTTCACCACCGTGACGGCGGCGGCGCCCGCCTCGGCCAGGGCGCGCACGACCGCGCGACCCGCACCGCCGGCGCCCACCACGACGCACCGGCGCCCAGCGGGCTCGAAGCCCTCGTCGATGCGCAGCGCGTCGATGAAGCCGGCGCCATCGGTGTTCTCACCGACGAGCTCGTCGCGACGCGGCCCCCGCGTCACGGTGTTCACCGCGCCGAGCGCCGCGGCCGCAGGCGTGAGCCGGTCGACCGCGCCGGCCACGTCGCTCTTGTGGGGCATGGTCACGTTGAGGCCGTCGATGTCGAGAGCGCGCATTCCATGTATCGCGTGTCGTCCCGCCCCGGGTGCGACCTCGAAGGCCACGTAAACCCAGTCGAGACCGAGGGCGCGGTAGGCCGCGTTGTGCAGCACCGGCGAGAGCGAGTGGCGCACCGGGCAGCCGATGACCGCGGCCACGTGCGTCGACCCCTGCGGAGAGAACGCTGACGGCGGCGCCGTCAAAGCAGACCCTTGGCCTGGGCCTGACGGCGGAGGCGTTCGAAGTCCGCCGCGGTGACCGCGAACGCGTGCCGGCCGTCCTGATCGGCGAGCACGTAGTAGAGCCATGGTCCCGGCTCGGGCGCGAGCGCCGCCTGCAGCGCGGCTCGGCCGGGGCTGGCGATCGGTGTCGGCGGAAGGCCCTTGCGGCGGTAGGTGTTGTAGGGCGACTCGGAGTCGAGGTCGCTGTTGAGCAGACGCTCCTTGTTGCCACCGAGGCCATAGATCAGCGTCGCGTCGACCTGCAGGAGCATGTCGCCTTGGAGGCGGTTGTAGATGACCCGTGCGATCTTCGCTCTGTCCTCAGGCACCTTGGCCTCGCGCTCCACCATCGACGCCACGATCACTGTCTCGTACGGCGAGCGCCCGACGGCCTGCGGTGCGCCGGCGTAACCCAGCTCGCCCGCGACCTGATCGAAGCGCGCCACCATCCGGGTGAGGATCTCCAACTCGGTGTCTTTGTCGCTGACGTAGTAGGTGTCGGGATAGAGCAGCCCCTCGAGGTTCGTCGCGCCCGGTGGTTGGAGCTGCGAGCGCACCCGGCCCGACACCGCGGCCTGCTTGAACGCCTCGGCCGAACGTCCCGGCAGGCGCCCGACGCGCGCCGCGATCTGCTCGAGGGTCAAGCCTTCGGGAATCGTGATCCGGTCGCGACGCACGTCGGGCCCCCGCTCGAGCACGTCGATGACCCGCTTCATGTCGTCGCGACGCCGGAAGGTGAAGTCACCCGCTTCGAACGGGCCCGCGCTCAGAAGCCTGACGTACCACCGGAAGACGCGCGCGTCGCCGACCACGCCTTTGGCCTCGAGCAGCTCGCCGATGCGCATCGTCGACGAGCCCGGCGGGATGGTGACCGCCACCTGCCCACCCACCGGACCGGGTGGATGGATCTGCCGATCCACCCATCGCACCCCCAACCCGACCGCAACCAGCAACCCGACCAGCAGGACGAGGAACACGGCGAGGGCCCGGTGCCCGCGTCTGGGTTCGGGAAACTCCTCGTAGTCGTCGTCCTCCTGCGGCGCGTCGCGCGCGTCGCGCCCGTCGCTCGCGTCAGTCACGGGGGGCGTCGAGCCAGGACTGGAGGATGACGGCAGCCGCGACCTTGTCGACGACGCGACGCCGATCGCGCGCACGGACCTTCTGCGCGGTCAGGGCCCGCTCCGCGCTGACGGTCGTGAGCCGCTCGTCGTGGGCTTCGACGGGCACGGGAAGGAGCGCCGCCAGCGCCTCGATCTCGTCGCGTACCGCGCTCGCCGCCGGACCCACCGTGCCGTCGAGCGAGAGCGGCAGCCCGACGACGACTCGCTCGGCCCTCAGCTCCGCGACCAAGGCGGCGATGGTCGCATGGTCGGTGACGGTGTCGCCCCGACGCTCGAGCACCGAGTGGGGTGACGCGACCGTGCCCGAAGCGTCGGACACGGCGACTCCGATGCGCCGCCCACCCAGGTCGAGCCCGACGACCCTCAACGACCGATGCCGGCGGCGGCTCGGGCCTGTTCGAGGGCTGCGTCGAGCTTGGAGGCGTCACGGCCGCCGGCGATGCTCAGCTCGGGGTTCTTGCCCTTGCCGGCGCCGCCGCCGACGGTGCGCGCCGCATCGACGATGAGGTCGTACGCCGCCAACCCGCTTTCCTTGGTGGTCGCGGCCACGAGCGTCACGCCGCCGCCGTCGGGCGCCCCACCGAGCACGACGGCGCGCATACCCGGGCGATCGCGCAGGGCCACCGCCAGCTCGCGCAGGTCGTCGCGCGAGCCGCCGTCTCGGCGCGCCACCACCACGCCGTCGACGGCATCGGCCGCGAGGCGGTCCGCGTCACCGCCCGCGGCCTGCCGGCGCACCTGCTCGAGCTCGTGCTCGAGCGCACGCCGCTCGTCGAGGGCCTTCTCGATCCGCTCGGGGACCTCGTCGGGAGTCACGCGTAGCAGGGCCGCAGCGCGATTCAGCGTGTCGTCGCGCCGGCGGAACCGAGCGAAGCTGGCCTCGCCCGTGAGCGCCTCGATGCGGCGGAGGTTGGCGCCTATCGATCCCTCCGACACGACGGTGATGGGCCCGATCATCCCCAGCGCGCCGACGTGCGTGCCGCCGCAGAGCTCGACCGAGCGACCGCCCGCCTCGACGACGCGCACGAACTCGCCGTACTTGTCGCCGAAGAACGCGATGGCGCCGATGCGCTCGGCCTCCTCCTTGGTCGTCTCGTAGGCGCGCACGGGCTCGTTGGCGAGCACCCGCTCGTTGGCCAGCGCCTCGACGCGCACGAGCTCTTCGGGAGCCAGCGGCCCGTAGTGGCTGAAGTCGAAGCGCAGCCGATCGGGGGCGACCAGCGAGCCCGCCTGCTTCACGTGGGTGCCCAGCACCTCGCGCAGCGCCCAGTGCAGGATGTGCGTGCCCGTGTGGTTGCGCCGGATCGCCTCACGGCGCGGTGCGTCGATCGTCGCCGTCGCCTCCTGGCCCGGGGTCAACCCGCCTTCGACGACGCGCACGCGGTGGCTGTGCAGCCCCGGCAGCGCATACGTCGTGTCGAGCACCTCGGCCCGACCGGTGTCCGTGACGATCGTGCCGGTGTCTCCCACCTGTCCGCCGCCTTCCGCGTAGAACGGCGTGCGGTCGAGGAACAGCTCGTCGCCCACGAGCGCGAGCACGCGTCCCTTGCTCTCGTACTCGGAGTAGCCCACGAACTCCGTGGGCCCGAACTGGTCGAGCAGCTCTCGGTACGTCTCCGCGCCGGTGCCCGCCTCGTCCGACCGCGTGGCGGCCTCACGGGCCCGCCGACGTTGCTGGTCCATCTCCGACTCGAAGCCCGCGAGGTCGACGTCGATGCCGCGCTCGCGCGCGATCTCGCGCGTGAGCTCGATGGGGAAGCCCAGCGTGTCGTGCAGGTGGAACGCGGTGGCGCCCGAGATCGACGTCGTTCCCGAGGCGACCAGGTCGTCGAGAAGCACGAGCCCGGCCCGGAGCGTGTGACGGAACCGTTCCTCCTCGCGCTGGACGACACCGCTGATGAAGTCGTGGTTGCGTGCCAGCTCCGGATAGGCGTCGGCCATGACCTCGATGGTCGCGGCGACGAGCGCGGGCGTGACCAGCCGCTCGACGTCCATCTGGAAGGCCTGTCGCACGGCCCGCCGGATGATGCGACGCAGCACGTAGCCGCGATCTTCGTTCGACGGAAAGACGCCGTCGTTGATGAGGAACGTCATGCCGCGTCCGTGATCGGCGAGGATCCGCAGGGCGACGTCGGTGTCCGCGTCGGCGCCGTAGCGGCGCCCGGTGACCGATTCGGCGCCGCCGATGATGGGCCGGAGCACGTCGATGTCCCAGACCGAGTCGCGTCCCTGGAGGATCGAGAGCACGCGCTCGAGGCCCGCGCCGGTGTCGATGTTCCTCCGCGGCAGCGCGGCGAGCTTCCCGTCGGCCTGCCGGTCGTACTGCATGAACACCAGGTTCCAGAACTCGACGAAGCGTCCTTCGTCGCCTTCGAGCGGGCCACCCTCGCGTCCGTACTCCGCGCCCTTGTCGTAGTAGATCTCCGACGAGGGCCCGCACGGACCGGTCTCGCCCATCTCCCAGAAGTTGTCGCCTCCCATGCGTTGGATCCGCTCGACCGGCACACCGACCTCGTCGTGCCAGATGTCGGCCGCTTCGTCGTCGTCGACGTGAACGGTGATCCAGAGGCGGTCTCCGTCGAGACCGAAGATCTCGGTGACGAGCTCCCAGGCGTAAGGGATCGCGTCGGCCTTGAAGTAGTCGCCGAAGGAGAAGTTCCCGAGCATCTCGAACAGGCTGAGGTGGGTGTTGTCGCGCCCGATCAGCTCGATGTCGTCGTCCTTTCCCCTGATACGCACGCACTTCTGCACCGAGGTCGCTCGCGGGTAGGGCGGGGACTCCTCGCCGAGGAGGTACGGGAGGAACTGGTTCATCCCCGCGTTGGTGAACAGCGGCGCACGCGGGTGGTGCGGGATCAGGCCCGACGACGGGACGAGCGTGTGCCCACGCTCGACGAAGAAGCCGGTGAACGCCCTACGCAGCTGGTTGGCATCCATCTCGGCTCAGCCTACCGGTGGTCCCGCCGCTCTCTCGTAGCGTTGCTCGAGCTCGGCGCGAAGCTCCCGCTCACGCGCGCGCATCGCCTCGCGCCCCTCGGTGACTGCAGCTTTTACCGTGTTGGTGAGCTCGTTGGACACCCGCGTCGGTGAGAGACGCGCCATCGTCGTGCGCACAGTCCGCGTCACCCAGAACGAGGCGCCGAAGCCGAACCCCGCACCTACGGTGAGCCAGAAGATCCGCTTGAACACGACTCAGCCGTCCGCGCGGAGGCGGCGGTAGGCGCGCGACGTTCCCGTGGCGAGTGCCATCGCCTTCACCACCGGGTTGGAGAACGCCCGGTACGCGAGCCGGGACGCCGAGTCGACCGTCGAGCTCAGCGACTCGGCCGTCTGGAGCACCGCGCCGGCCCGTTCGAGGTCGTTGCTCGCCCGGCGGGCGGTCTTCTGCACGTCGGTGACCAGCGGGATCGTCTCCGCACGCAGGGTGTCGATCGTCTGTTGCAGCGCGCCCAGCGTACGAAGGAGCGTCGCCATCGTGACCACGAGCCCGACGACGGCCACCGCGGCAACGCCCGCGACCGCGACCGCCGCCCACTCGCCCGCGCTCATCGTGCTTCCTGGGCTCGCATGACCGGGAGGAGCTTAGTGATTCTCGGGCGGGTCATCGGCCGGGCGCTCGGTCGCTCGGCGCCGCTCGGCCACGCCCACCTCGCACCCGTGGTCCGACGGCTCGTAGTACACGCGGCCCTCGACCTCGGCCGGTCGGTACGACTGCGGCACCCAGCCGCGCGGGTCGTCGTGCGGGTACTCGTAGCCCTTGCCGTGGCCGAGCTTGCGCGCGCTGCGATAGCTGGCGTCTCGCAGGTGCGCGGGCACGAGGCCCGCGGGCCGGTCGCGCACGTCGGCCAAGGCCCGCCACAGCCCCACCGCCACCCGGTTGGACTTCGGGGCGGTGGCCAGGTGCACCACCGCCTGTGCCAGGTTCAGCTGCGCCTCGGGTAGACCGACGAACTCGACCGCGCGCGCCGCCGCGTCGGCGACGATGAGCGCCAGGGGGTCGGCGAGACCGATGTCCTCCGAGGCCAGGATCACGAGGCGGCGCGCGATGTACCGGGCGTCCTCCCCCGCTTCGAGCATGCGGGCCAGCCAGTAGAGACCGGCGTCGGGATCGGACCCGCGGATGCTCTTGATGAACGCGGAGATGACGTCGTAGTGCTCGTCGCGCTCATAGCGGAGAGCGCGTGCGCTCAGGGCCGCCTCGGCCTCGGCGAGGGTGACGCGCGGCGGATCTCCCCTTGCGGCGGCGAGGGCGACAGCCACCTCGAGCGCGTTCAGCGCAGCGCGCGCGTCGCCGTCGGCCCGGTCCGCCAGGTGGGCCAGGGCGTCGTCGTCGGCCTGCGCGTGCTCGGTCGTCAGGCCGCGGTCCAGCAGCACCCGCAGCGCGTCGTTGCTCAGCGGCTGCAACCGGAAGAGCGTCGATCGCGACAGGAGCGGAGCGTTGACCTCGAAGTAGGGGTTCTCGGTGGTGGCGCCGATCAGGGTGAGCACACCCTCTTCGACCGAGGGCAGCAGGGCGTCCTGCTGCGCCTTGTTGAAGCGGTGCACCTCGTCGAGGAACAGGATCGTGCCCTGCCCGTGCTCCGCCAAGCGGCGGCGCGCGAGCTCGACGACGTCGCGCACGTCCTTCACACCTGCCGTCACCGCCGAGCGCGGCTCGAAGGCCCGGCTGGTCGCGCCCGCCACCAGCCGGGCGAGCGTGGTCTTGCCCGTGCCCGGCGGTCCCCACAGGATCACCGACGACAGCCGGTCGGCCTCGATGAGGGTGCGCAGCGGCTTTCCCGGGCCGAGGAGTCCCTCCTGGCCCACCACCTCGTCGAGCGACGACGGGCGCAGCCGGGCCGCGAGCGGCGCCTGGGCCGCCAACCGCTCCTGCAGCGCGGCCCCGAAGAGGTCGCCTTCGTCGGCCGGGGTCACCGCCGCGACGCTAGTGCCGGTTCTCGACAGCCCTCGGAGCGGTGAGCGTCAGCTCCGGCTCTTGATCCGGCGGATGAGCTCGGTCACCTGGTCGTAGATCTGCCGGCGCTCCTTCATGAGCCTCGAGATCTTCTCGACCGCGTGCATCACGGTGGTGTGGTCGCGGCCCCCGAACTCCCGCGCGATCGCCGGGTAGCTGAGGTCGGTGAGCTCGCGATGGACGTACATGCCGATCTGTCGCGCGGTGACGAGCGGTTGCCACCGACTGGTGCCGCACAGGTCGACGGTGGTGACCCCGAACATCTCACCGGTGGCGTCAAGGATCATCCTCGGGGTCACGACCCGGTTGTCATCCTTCGTCGCCAGGTCGGACAGCACCCGCTCCGCCAGGTCCCGGGTCAGGCCTTCACGCGTCAGCGTCGCGTAGGCGATCACCCGGATGAGGGCGCCCTCGAGCTCGCGGATGTTGTCGGTTATGTGGGCGGCGATGAACTCCAGCACCTCGTGGGGGACATGAGAGCCGTCGACGTCGGCCTTGTGCCGGAGGATCGCGAGTCGCGTCTCGACATCGGGGGGTTGCACATCCGTGATCAGACCCCACTCGAAGCGGGTGCGCAGGCGGTCCTCGAGGGTCGCGATCGACTTCGGCGGGCGGTCGGACGTGAGCACGATCTGGCGCCCCGATCCGTGCAGCGAGTTGAAGGTGTGGAAGAACTCCTCCTGCGTCCGCTCCTTGCTCTCGAGGAACTGGATGTCGTCGACGAGCAGCACGTCGCACTCGCGATAGCGCTGCTTGAGTTGGGTCGAGTTCCCGGTGCGGATGGCATCGATGAACTCGTTGGTGAACGTCTCGGTCGAGACGTAGCGCACCTCCCAACCCGGATAGTTCTGACGCGTGTAATGGCCGATGGCATGGAGGAGGTGCGTCTTGCCCAGCCCGGTGGCCCCGTAGATGAACAGAGGGTTGTACGACTTGCCGGGCGTCTCGGCCACCGACAGGGCGGCCGCGTGGGCGAAGCGGTTCGACGAGCCCGGCACGAACGTCTCGAACAGATAGCGGGCGTTGAGCGGACCGTCGGACGCCCTCCCGTTCTGAGGAGGCCCGACCGCGCCGGTCACCCCCCGTCGCGACTCCGACGGCAGGAGGTCGTCGAGCAGGGGGAGCAGCTCCCGGATGAGCCCGTCCGGGAGCCCGTCCTTGTCGAGGTACGCGACCGCCCCCTGCGCGAGCGCGGCGGCAGCCATGCGGCGGGCCTCGAACCCGCTCAGCGCCACCACCCTGCTCATCGGCGACGAGGTCAGGATGGCGGGGAGCGCCTGGAGCCCGTCCATCACCGGCATCGCGAGGTCGAGCAGGACGACGTCGGGTCGGTGCCGGGCCGCGAGCTCGACCGCTTCGGCGCCGTCGCTGGCTTCGGCCACCACCTCGAAGCGCCCGGTCGCCTCGAGCAGGTCGCGGACGAGGGAGCGGAGGTCGCTGGTGTCGTCGGCGATCAGAACGCTCGACGCGGCGGGGGCGCTCATGGTTGCGGCTCGTCGAGCGATGCGGCGCCCGCAGCGGGCGACCGCACCAGGTCACCCGGCTGCACGGGCCGCTCGCCGAGGAGGTCGCTCGCCAGCCGGCGCGCCGTGGCCAGGGTGCGGCTCACGATCGCGAGACCCTGCTCCCGCCCGCACCCCAGCGCGAGGCTGATCTGCGCGAGCACCAAACCCTGCACGATGCTGTCGTTGATCTCCAACGCCAGGCGGCGGGCCTCCGAGGATCGCTGCTCACCCTCGAGTCGCTGGGCCTCCGTCGACTTCTGTTCAGTGCTGTCTCGCCGAACGGCGATGAGCGTCAACGGTTCCTGGTCGAGCGGGACGACCGACGCCCTCGCAGGGAGATGAGTGCCGTCCTGGCACGGTCTCGACACCTCGACGGCCCACCGGTCCCCGAGCGCCCCCCGCCCGTCACAGCCGGTCGTAGCGAAGCCGCGCCCGCTCCTCGGCGATGTCCTCCGCGCTGATCGACACCGGCAGGACTACTCCGTCCGAGATTCGCCTGATTCGATAGCTCTCGCCGTCATCGCCCACGCCGACGATCTCGAATCCTCGGCACCACGACCCGTCGAACCGGGAACGCACCTCCACGCGGACATCGCGCTCCGCCACGTCTCTCACCTCCCGTCGGAGAATGGGACCTTCCCCACGGGACAGGTCCCCCTAAGCCAATCTCGCCCTCTGCCGGGGGTTCCGCAACAGCGTCATTGAAGCGGCCCAAAGAGGGGGGCTCAGCCGCAGGCTCCCGTCACGCGCTGCGTGGTCGTCCGGTTCCGTCCGGCGGCTCCGACGCCGTGTCGCTCGGTACCCGGACGCCGAAGCAGGCCCCCGCGGGGTGACGCGCCTCGTACCATGCCTCGCCCCCTACGGCCTCGGCGAGGCTGCGCACGATGGAGAGGCCGAGGCCGGCCCCCTCCGCCTGCCGCTGGGCTCCGGGACCGCGGCTGAAGCGCTCGAACAGGCGGGCCACGAACTCGTCGGGGACGCCGGGGCCGACGTCGCACACCTCCAGCTCGACCCAGCCGTCGCGCTCCGTGACCGACACCTCGACGGGAGGTGCCCCGTATTTGAAGGCGTTCTCGATGTAGTTGGCGAGGATCTGCCACACGTGCTCCGGGTCGGCCCAGGCGACCAGGCCGGGAACGCATTCCACCCGCACGTCGCGGGACCGGTCGCCCAGCTCCGGCAGCCTCGAGAGGACGAGCTCCGAGGTGTCGAAGGCCACGGGTTCGGCCCCGAGCATGCCCGCCTCGATGCGCGACAGGGTCAGCAACGTCCGCACGAGCCGTCTGAGCTGGTGAGCCTGCTTCGCGATCAGCTCGACGAGGTGCAGCCTCCTGTCCTCCGGAAGCTCGGCCCAGCCGTCGCGGAGGATCTCCGACATCCCGAGGATCACCGCGAGGGGGGTTCGCAGCTCGTGTGCGGCGACCGCCAACACCGTGTCGCGTTGCTCGACCGCGAGCTTGAGCTCGCGCTCGATGTGCCAGCGGGCGCCGATGTCGCGCAGCGACGCGACAGAGACCGCATCCCCTTCCCATGTCGTCTCCGTGACCCGCATCTCGACGACCCGCGAGCCACCGTCCGGCAGGAGGAGGTCGATCTCGCTGGTCTCGCCGGGTGCCACCGGAAACCCGAGCTCGGCACCGACGAGCTCCTCCCACTGCCGCCCGAAGAGCTCCTGCGCAGCCGGGTTCCCGTAACGCACGACGCCGAGGGTGTCGACGACCACGATCGCGTCCGCCACCGCCGACACGAGGTGCCCGAGAACCTCGTGTCCGGCCGGCTCGACGGCAGCCTGCGCCCCCGGTTGCTCGCGAGACTGGCTCGACGCCACCGTCAGCGGGCCTCCTCGTCCTCGAGCACCAGCGTCCTCGTGACCTGCGCCAGATCGGCCGCGGACAGGAGGGTGGGAGTGCCGGACAGGATGCCCGCCAGGTGCCGGAACGGCTGGCCGATGTGCATGCCATCGCCATCGATCCTGAACTCGAGGATGCGGTGGTCGTGGGCCGAGCCCCGCGCCTTGAGCACGGCGACGGCTCGCCGCACGTCGCCGGCGACCTCCACGTAGCGGAGCAGGATGATGGTGTCGGCGAGGCTGGAGATGTTCGCTTCGGTCGCGGAACCACCGCCGGACAACGTGGCGGTGGCCGACGTGAAGAGGCAGGTGATTTCCTCGCGCCTCAGGAAGGCGGCGAGACCGACGACGAAGTCGCGCAGCCCCCGCGGGGTCGAGATCCGCTCGAGGGCCGACAGGTTGTCGATCGCCAGCCGGCTCGGCTTGAACGCGTCGATCCGCTGTCTGATGAGGATGAAATGGTCGTCGAGCGATGCCACCTCCGGGTAGTCGCAGACGATCTGCAGGCGGCCCGAGCGCTCCATCGCGTCGAGGTCGAAGCCCCAGCTGCTCGCGTTCCTGAACAACTGGTCGCGGCTCTCCTCGAAGGAGAACAGCACGCAGCGCTCGCCTGCGGTCACCCCGGCGGCGGCGAAGTGGTTCGCGAGCAGCGTCTTTCCTGTGCCCGTCGCCCCGGAGACAAAGGTGACCGAGTCGCGGTAGAGCCCTCCGCCGCACATGAGGTCGAGCTCTGCGTTGCCCGCGGAGACCCGGATCGACGACGCCACCTGCTGCAACTCGACGAGCGAGAACGGGATCACGGTGAGCCCGGCCTCGGGATCGATCGCGAACGAGAACTCTCCGCTCCGGTGCGGTGCACCGCGGAGCTTCAGGATCTCGACGGTGCGGCGCCGCTTCTCCTGCTCGAGCACGTTGCGCAGGATGACCACGTTGTCGGCCACGAACTCCTCGACGCCGAACCGGCTGATCCCGTCGTGGTCGTGGGCGCGCTCCGCGGTGATCACAGATGTGACTCCCATGTTGTTGACCGCGGCCGCCACCTCGAACAGCTGCCTGCGCACGCTTCCGGAATCCGCGAAGCGACTGAAGATCGCCTCCAGCGAATCGATCGAGAGCCGTTTGGCCCCGATGCGCTCGACTGCGTGGTCGATGCGCGAGACGAGGGCGCCGAAGTCGTAGGCCCCCACCTCCACCTGCTCCTCCGACTCCCCGCGCGACGCGTCGACGAAGGCCCACTTGCCCATCTCCTCCCAGCCGGCGATGTCGAAGCCGAGTGATGCGACATTGCGCCGTATCGCCGAGGGCGTCTCCTCGAAGGTGACGAGCACGCCGGGCTGGTCGAACTGCCGGACGCCCTCGGCGAGGAATTGCACCGCGAGCAGCGTCTTCCCGCTCCCGGTCGTTCCCGTCACGATGGTCGGTCGGCCCTCCGGCAGGCCGCCGAGCGCCATCTCGTCGAAGCCACTGACCCCCGTCCGGAGCTTGGCGACCGCCTCCATCCTGTCGGTCATGCCGGCCTCCTCACGCGGAACCGGGATCGGGGAGCCCGAGGGAGACGGCCGTCAGACGGAGGTCCGACAGGTCGCCGACCACCCGGCGTGTCGGTGGC
>VAWU01000020.1:0-1303 GCA_005888325.1 Actinomycetota bacterium | reverse complement strand
TCCTCTCCTGCTCGGCGAGCTCGGGCCGCTCCACGACGTCGACCACCTCCATCTCGTAGCGGCCCGCGAGCTGGTCCTCGCAGAGCCTGTGCAGGTTGGCGACGGCCTGCCACGACCGCGTCGTCTCGCCCGTCACGTAGATGCGAAACGAGTAGCTCGTGATCTCGGACACCAACCGCGCCACCCCTTCCTCCGCTCCTCGCCAGGGACCGAGGGGAACGCCGGGACACGCTAGTGGGACGACTTCACGATCGTCACGGGCCAATTGCTGGGCGCGATTCGGCCGCGCGCCGCGCTACGCTTCGCTCACCAGATCTTTCGGGTTCTCGGCGGAGGGGAAGAAGTCCGGGGCGCGCCGGGCCCAAGCGACCCCTGAGGCTTAGATGGCACAACGGGTGCTGATCGTCGACGATCACCTCGCGTTCGCGGAGTCTGTCGCGATCGCCGTCGACGCGCAGACCGACCTCGAGTGCGTCGGTGCCACGCCGAGCGTCGAAGCGGCGCTGGAGCTCACCGAGGAGCACCCGCCCGACGTGGTCCTGATGGACGTCTACCTTCCCGGCGTCGACGGCATCGAGGGGACGCGGCGCATCAAGGCGCGCAACCCGAACACGCGCATCCTGATCCTGACCGGCCACACCGAGTTGGACATCCTCACGCAGGCGGCCACGGCCGGCGCATCCGGGTTCCTGCCGAAGGAGAGCTCGCTGCAGGAGGTCATCGACGCCATCCGCGTCCCTCTCGACGACAAGATCCTCGTGGAGAGCTCGACCCTCGCCGCCCTGATCGAGCGGCTGCGTGACACGGAGCGTGCCTCCGCCCAGCACGCGCGCGACTCGGCCCGGCTCACCCGCCGGGAGCTCGAGGTGCTCGGCCACATGCGGGAGGGCCTCGACCCGCAGGCGATCGCGCTGCGACTCGGCATCAGCGTCCACACGTGCCGCGGCCACGTGAAGAGCCTCCTGCTCAAGCTCGGCGCCCACAGCCAGCTCGAGGCCGTCGTGATCGCCGCCCGCCACGGTCTCTTGCCCGACCTCTCCGGCTGACGCCACGCGCGCTGCCGCGTCCTCGCCTGCCTGAGACCGGGCTCGCCCGCGCCCCGTTTGGGCGGGGCTTCGGCGTGCTCAAGGCGGTGGTCCGAGGTGTCGAGAGTCCCCTGGACAAAACGACACCGGGCACATCCCGGTGACACATCGCTCTCTGCCAAGCCCCCGCAAGAGGAGTGTGCACAAGCAACGTCGACACCTGAAAGGTTGTGATCCATGCACCTCTCTGGCACTGCCAAGCGCGCGATCGCGGTGCT